>JAYUXI010000098.1:0-2027 GCA_043753085.1 Myxococcales bacterium
CGTGCGCTGCGCAAGGAAATCCGCCGGCGCTCGCACACACACGAGGCGAACTTCCTGAACATCACCGCCATGCTCGACATGATGACGATCATCCTCGTCTTCTTGCTCAAGAGCATGAGCGCCTCGAGCGCGTCGGTGCCGCAGTCGAACGACCTCACGCTTGCCAAGAGCGTGCTCACCACCGAGGCCGTCCAAGAAGGCGTCCAGGTAATCATCAGCAAGACGCAGATCTCGGTCGACGGCCGGGTGGTGTGCCCGGTCCCGAGCGACGCCACCCACGGCGTCGAAGCCCAGTACAAGAAGAGCGGCGCCAACGATTTGCACATCGTTCCCCTGGCCAACGCGCTGCAGTCCTGGCGCGACCGCGACAAGCAGATTCGGCAGGCTACCAGCAAGGACGCCAGCTTCAGCGAGGCCATCCTCGTCATCGACAAGGACGTTCCGTATCGCTTGCTGGTCGAGGTGCTGTTCACGCTCGGCCAGACCGAGTACGCCCGGCACCACCTGATGGTCATGCAGGCGCCCAAAGACTGAGGCTTGCGGGTCGAGCTCGATGCCGAGCTCGACGACAGAACTGCCGCACTTCGACTCGAACCAAAAAAGGCTGCGACTCCCGAGGGAGACGCGGCCTTTTTCGTGGTCTACGGCCCGAACGTCAGAGCTGGTAGCACATCGAGGGCGCGATGCCGGCGCCATCGACGCAGCAGCGATTGCCGGTGCCGGGGCAGTCGTCGCACGAGTCCGCCTCGGTGGGAGTGATGTTCTGAGTCACGATGTCTGCGAGCTGGCCAAAGCTGCACGCCTCGGCCGTGCTGCCTCCGCCCGACGAGGAAGACGATGAGCTGCCGCTGGAGCTGCTGGTGCCGCTGTCGCGCCTGCCGGCGTCACCGCTGGACGAGGCGCCCGCTTCCTTCGGCGGGCTGGCCGGACCCGAGTCCTTGCGCACCGTGGTCGCGTCCGACGATGCGTCGGAGATGGGCGGAAGGACGTCGTTGCCGAGATCGTCGTCTGCCGTGCCGGCGGCGGCGCAGGCGTAGAGGCCGAGGACGATGGGCAAGGGAAGAATGGCGGCGATCTTTCTCATGGGAACTTCGGGTTCATACCGCAGTACCCTCATTGCGCAAGAGCACGAGCGGAAAACTTTCGTGACGCGGTGTGTAGCGACGCCTACGAGACCAGCCGCGACGAGCCCGCGGGCGTGTACCGCCGCATCGACACGTTCATGAGCAAGCCGATGCCGGTGAGGATGGTCAGCAAGCTGGATCCACCCGCAGAAAACAGGGGCAGCGTGACCCCCACGACCGGCAGCAGCCCGGTGACCATGCCGAGGTTGAAGAGGGCGTGCCAGAAGATGAGCGCGCCCACGCCCATGGCGAGCACGGCGCCGAATCGGTCCTTCGCGGTGCTGGCGATGCGCACCGACCACAACACGAGGAAGCCGTAGATGCAGAGCAGCACCAGGCAGCCTGCGAAGCCCCAATCCTCGGCGAAGACCGCGAACGGGAAATCCGAGTGCTGGTCCGGAAGGAACAGGTACTGATTCTGCGAGCCCTTCATGAAGCCCTGACCGAAGATGCCGCCGTTGCCGATGGCGATGCGCGCGTGGTGAGCGTGGTAGCCGGTTCTGCGCAGGTCGGCCTCGGGGTTCAAGAACGAGAGAATGCGATCCTTCTGGTAGTCGCGCATGCCGTAGCCCCACAGCAGCGGCAGGATCACGCCCATGCTCACGAACAATTTGGTGAGGCTCTGCCAGCGGATGCGGGTCATCGCACATACGGTCACGAAGATGAGGCCGTGGATCAGCGCAGTACCGAGGTCGGGCTGCTTGGCGATGAGCAGCATCGGCAACATGGCGATACCGAACGGGATGGCGAGGTCGACGAGGGTGCGACCCTCTCCGCTGCGCGGATCGTCGTGCAGGCGCTTGGCCAGCGCGATGACCAAAAAAAGCTTGGTGAGCTCGCTCGGTTGGAACGACGTGCCGCCAAAGTAGATCCATCGCGAGCTGCCGCGGATGTCGCGGCCCA
>JAYUXI010000099.1:0-2022 GCA_043753085.1 Myxococcales bacterium
GCCGGCTTCTTCTTCCTTTTCCTGGCCGGGCATGCCAAAACAACCCAAGAAGCCAACCATGCCCTCGTTCAAGCTAGACGGCCGCGAAATCCCCTTCGAACCAGGCGAGGCCATCATCAAGGCCGCCGCTCGACAGGGTGTCGACATCCCGCACTACTGCTGGCACGCTGGTCTCTCCGCGCCGGCCAACTGCCGCATGTGCCTCGTCGAGATCAAACCGGCCGAAGGCCAGCGTCCGCTCATGCTCGACATCCTCGAGTGGGATGCGACGGCCGGTCAGTACCGCAACGCCCGCAAACCAAAGCTGCAGCCGTCTTGCCAGATGCAGGCGGTCGACGGGCAAGAAGTTCTTTCGGACACCAGCCAGCACGTGCTGCAGGCCCGCCAAGACGTACAAGAGCGGCTGCTCCTGAATCACCCAGTCGACTGCCCGATCTGCGATCAGGCCGGTGAGTGCAAACTGCAAGATTACTGGCTCGAGCACCAACGCACGCAGAAGCGCATGCGTGACGAGCCGGTGCACAAGCCCAAGGGCGTGGTCTTCGGCGACACGATCGTCTACGACGCCGAGCGCTGCGTCATGTGCACCCGCTGCATACGCTTCATGGACGAAGTGGCCAAAGATCCCGTCCTCGAGATGCGCGAGCGCGGCAACCTGAACGAGATTACCGTGGCTCCCGGCCGCAAGCTCGAAGGCAACTACACCTTCATGACCGAGCACGTGTGTCCCGTGGGCGCGCTCACCACGAGAGACTTCCGCTTCAAGGCGCGCGTCTGGTTCTTGAAGACCGCCAAGAGCATTTGCCAGGGCTGCGCCACCGGCTGCAACGCCTTCCTCGACTACGATCCGCGCAACAACACCGCGTACCGGTATCGACCGCGCGAGAACCTCGCGGTCAACCAGTACTGGATGAGCGATCCGGGCATGCTTTCCTACAAGCGCGCCCACGAAGGCCGCATCACCGAAGCTTCCGTCAGGGGCAAGGCTGCGTCGCTGCCGCAGGCGCTCGAAGCAGCCCAAGGGCTGCTCGCCGGCGCGAGCGCCACGCCTGGCACGTTGGCGGTGGTACTTTCCGCGGAACACTCCCAGGAAGACAACTACGCGCTGCAGTCGCTCGGCAAAGCGCTGGGCGCCACCGCCTTCCTGATGGTCAAGCGCGCCGACGGCTTCGGCGACGACATCCTGCTGTCGGCGGACAAGAATTCCAACACCAAGGGCGTCCTCGAGCTGCTCGCCAAGACCAGCACGGGCGAAGTCACCAACATCGCCGACGCGGCTGCGGCCAGCCAGTCATGGGTCGCTCGCGTCGAAGCCGGCGGTCTCACCCACGTCCTCGCGCTCGGATCCACGGCCGAGCTCGGCCCAGGCGAGGTGCTCGGTCGCACCACCCTCGTGGCCCTCGCAGCGCACGAAGGCCAGCTCGCCGCGCAAGCCACCGTCGTACTGCCGGCCACGTCGTGGGCCGAGCACTCCGGCATCTATGTGAACAAGAACGGCCTGCATCAGCGCTCGGACCGCGCGCTGTTTCCGCAGGGATCGTCGAAGCCTGCCTGGCAGCTCGTTCTCGAGCTGGCGCGCAGCCTCGGCGTCACGCTCTCCTTTTCCACGCTCGCCGAGCTTCGCCGCGAGCTGGGCGAGGATGCATCGGTCACGTCTGGCGCGTCGGTCACGTCGGTCGCCTCCGCCACCGCTTCCCTGGGCTAACCTCATGAGCACCTGGTCCTTCGTCATCGCGGTCGCCATCAAGCTCTTTTTGATGGTCTTTTTCGTCTTCAACATGGGTGCGCTGCTCACCTGGAACGACCGTCGTCAGAGCGCCATGATGCAAGATCGCGTGGGGCCCAACCGCGCGGTGTTAAAGGTCTTCGGCCTGGAGCTGCGCGTCCTCGGCTTGCTCCACACGGCCGCCGACGGCCTCAAGTTCTTCTTCAAAGAAGACTTCACCCCGCCCAAGGCCGACAAGCTTCTGTTCGGCATCGCGCCCATCTTGGCGCTGGCGCCCGTGCTGATCATCACCGGCG
>JAYUXI010000100.1:0-2020 GCA_043753085.1 Myxococcales bacterium
CCGCGCCGGCGAGGTCGGTCTCGACGGGCGGCTTGCGGTGCGGGCGCGGGATCTGTCGGCGGGCGAGCGTCGGCGTCTCGAGTTCTTGCGCGCCACCGCGCACGCGCCGTCGGTGCTGTTGTGCGACGAGCCGTTCGCCGGCGTGGACCCGAAAGGCGCACAGGCGCTGGCGGCGCTCCTGCGCGCGCGCGCAGACGCCGGCACCGCGATCTTGCTCGCCGATCACCATGTCGACGAGGCACTGGCGATCTGCGATCG
This sequence comes from Myxococcales bacterium, assembly GCA_043753085.1. Taxonomy (GTDB): domain Bacteria; phylum Myxococcota_A; class Polyangia; order Polyangiales; family Polyangiaceae; genus JAYUXI01. Next base: position 259 of record JAYUXI010000100.1, read on the forward strand.
CGCGCTCCTGTTGCTCGATGGCGAGATCGCCGTCACCGCCGCCAATCCCGATGCATTCCGCACGCATCCGCTGGTGCGCGGGCGATACCTCGGTACGTTGCACCCGGCCTGAACGGCGCGCTGGCACGGTTTTGGCTGGACGTTCCAGTTCCAGGTGATACCTTCACGGAAGCCCGGTTTTTCCCGAGCGGGAAGCGAATCGATGGAGATCAAACAACAGCTCCGACTCTCTCAACAGCTGGTCATGACCCCCCAGCTGCAGCAGGCGATCCGCATCCTCCAGCTCAACCGGCTGGAGCTGCAGGAAGAGCTCCGCAAAGAGATGGACGGCAACCCGCTTCTCGTCGACGACAGCATCGATCCGCAAGGCCGCGCGGGCGCCGAAAAAACCGATCTCGGCACCGGCAACGAGCGCGGCGAAGGCATGATCGACCGCATGGAAGAGCGCAGCCGAGCGTCCGGCGACGATCCGGTCGGTCCCACCGACACCAAGGCCGTCAAAGACATCGACTGGGAGCAGTTCCTGGAAAACCGCTCGCAGCAGCAGTCGACGCAGAGCAGCGCAGGCTCTCGCTACGACGATCTGCCGCCGATCGAGACCACGCTCACCAAGGTCGCGTCGCTGGGCGACCACCTGAACTGGCAGATCCAGATGTCCGACATGACCGAGACCGAGCGCGCCTTCGCGGAGCTGGTCCTCGGCAACCTCGACGAGCAAGGGTACTTGGATCTCAAAGGAATGACCCGCGACGACGGCACCGTCGTTCCGGATCTCACCATCGAGCAGATGGCCGAAGACGTCGGGCTCGACCCCGAAGACGCGCCGGAAGTGCTGCGCATGCTGCAGGAGATGGATCCGGTGGGCGTCTGCGCCCGGGATCTGCGCGAGTGCTTGAAGGTACAGAGCGAGGTGTACGGCTGCGACGAGCTCGAAGCCGCCATCATCGACAAGCACCTCGGCAACCTTGAAAAGCACAACTACCAGGCCATCGCCAAGGATCTGAAGGTCCCGCTCGAAGACGTGTACGAAGCGGTCAAGGAGATCCAGAAGCTCGAAAGCCGCCCGGCCCGCAACTTCACCGACACGGACGACAAGAGCATCGCCATCTCGCCCGACGTCTACGTCATCAAAGATGGCGACAACCTGGTGGTCAGCGACAACGACCGCGGCGTGCAACGGTTGTACATCAACGAAACACTCACCAAGCAGCTGCTCAAGGATCCAACCGCCAAGGAGTTCATCGGCGAGAAGCTGCGCAACGCGCAGTGGCTGCTCCGCGCCATCGAAGAGCGCCGTCGCACCATCATCCGCGTGACCGAGTGCATCGTGGAAAAGCAGCGCGACTTCTTCGACAAGGGCGTGGCTTTCCTCAAGCCGATGATCCTGCGCGACGTGGCGGAAGCGGTCGGTCGGCACGAGTCGACCATCAGCCGCGCCACCACCAACAAATACGTGCACACGCCGCAAGGTCTGTTCGAGCTGAAGTACTTCTTCAACTCGTCGATCCGGCGGGCCACCGAAGACGACATCGCGTCCGAAAGTGTCAAGCAGGCCATCAAGGGCATCATCGACGTGGAGGACAAGTCGTCGCCGCTCTCGGACCAGGCCATCGTCGAGATGCTGTCGGACAGCAGCGGCATCCAGATCGCGCGCCGCACCGTCGCCAAGTACCGCGAGATGCTGGGGATCCTCGCTTCGTCGCGGCGCAAAAAGCACTTCTAGCGGCGCGGGCTCACGACGTGAGCGTGCGCACCGCGTCCG
>JAYUXI010000101.1:0-5111 GCA_043753085.1 Myxococcales bacterium
GGAGTCTCCGACACGTGGGCCGCCGGAGAACGCATCCTGGTGGCGGTTGGCCCCGCGCCGAGCTCGGGCCATCTGATCCGGGCCACCGCCCGCATGGCAGCGGGCTTGCGGTGTCCCTGGGTGGCAGCCTACGTAGACACGGCAATGCTCGGCGCCGAAGACGAGCAGGCGCGGCAGCGGCTCGAGATGCATTTGCGGCTGGTGGAGACGCTGGGCGGCAGGGCGACCCGCCTCACCGACAGCCGAGTGGCCCGTAGCCTTCTGGAGTACGCTCGCAAGAACAACTTCACGCGCCTCGTGATCGGCAAGCCCACGCACTCACGGCTTCTGGATCGACTCCGCGGCTCGCTGCTCGATTCCGTCGTGCGCGGCAGCGGCGCCATCGACGTGCACGTGATTCGCGGAGACGCCGCCGAGCCCGTAGCTGGAGCGCAGGCGGCACGCAAGCGATCCGCAGCGCCCTTCCTCGCCTACGTGCAAGCTGCATGCATCGTCGCCGTGACCACACTGCTGGCCGTCGCCATCCGCGCGGTCTTCCCCGTACCGGATCTCGAGATCTTGTACGTGCTTGCGGTGATGGTAACGGCGTCGCGCCTCGGGCGAGGGCCCGCCATCGCGGCGGCGGCGCTCGGCGTGGCGGCGTACGACTTTCTCTTCGTGCCTCCGTTCTTCCGGTTTGCCGTGGCAGACGCACGCTACTTTCTCACGTTCGGCATGATGTTCGGCGTCGGCTTCGTGATCAGCGAGCTGACCACGAGGCTGCGCCGGCAAGAACGCGGCGCTCTGGCACGCGAAGAGCGCACGGCCGCTCTTTACGCCTTCAGCCGCGATCTGGACGGCGCCACCGGCCGCGACCCAGCGGCCCGCGAGCACGCGGCCATCGCAAGCGTGATCGCACGCCGCGCGTCCGACGTCTTTGCCGCGCGCGCCTTCGTGTACGCGCGGGACGCAGCGGGGCTGCTGGAAATGACGGCGGCCTTCCCCGCGGGCTCTGCCTTGGACGGCAAGGAGCTGGCCGTCGTGCAGTGGTGCTTGGAGCACGGCCGGCCCGCAGGCCGCGGTACCGACACGTTGCCGGGCTCGATCTCTACGAGCACGCCGCTGATTTCGGGTGGCAAGATCCTCGGCGTGCTCGCACTCGAGCTCACGACTCACGAGCCGCTCGGCGCCGAGCCACGCGAGTTCATGCTGGCCTTTGCCCGGCAGTCCGCACTGGCACTCGAGCGCGTGCGACTCGCCGCAGAGGCGCGTAGCTCGCAGTTGCGGGCCAACACCGAAGCCATGCGCAGCTCCTTGCTCTCCGCCGTCTCGCACGACCTGCGTACCCCGCTCGCCTCGATCACGGGCGCCGCCACGTCACTCCGTGATGACATGCACCTGCCAGAGGCCACGCGGGGCGAGCTCGTGGCCAGCATTTGTGACGAGGCCGAGCGCCTCGAGCGCCTGGTGGCCAACCTGCTCGACATGACCCGGCTCGAGTCGGGGACGCTGGTGCTGAAGAGGGATTGGGTGCCGCTCGAAGAGATCGTAGGCTCCGTCTTGACGCGGCTCGAGGCGCGTCTGGGCGAGCGGCCCATCCACATCGATCTGCCGGACGGCTTACCGCTCGTGTCCGTCGATCCCGTACTGTTCGAGCAGCTCTTCGTGAATGTCTTCGAAAATGCTGCAAAGTACACGCCCACGGGCTCCGCGATCGAGATCCGGGGTACGCTTCGAGGCTCCTCGGTGCGGGTCGACATCTCCGACCACGGGCCGGGCATACCGGCAGGCGAGGAGGACCGCATCTTCGACAAGTTCTCGCGCGGCAGCCATGCGGGGGTGTCGGGGGCCGGGCTGGGGCTCGCCATTGCCCGCGCCATCGCGCAGGCACACGGTGGCACGATGACGGCGCAGCGCCGCCACGACACGTCGGGCAGCACGTTCTCGGTCTCACTGCCCGTACTCACGCCCCCCGAAGTGGGAGACGCCCCGTGAGCGAACCCGGCCCGCTGGTCCTGGTCGTCGAGGACGAACCGCAGATGCGCAAGTTCATTCGGGCCTCGCTCACCTCGCACGGCTATCGCATCCTGGAGGCAGAGCTGGCCGTCCAAGCGGTGCGGCTCGCCACCAGCAACAATCCCGATCTGGTCCTTCTCGACCTGGGCCTTCCCGACGGCGACGGCCTCACCCTCACCCGCCAGATCCGGGGCTGGAGTCGGGTACCCATTTTGGTAGTTTCGGCGCGGGGCCGAGAAGAAGACAAGGTCGAAGCGCTGGACGCGGGCGCAGATGACTACCTCACCAAGCCGTTCGGGGTGAACGAGCTACTCGCGCGCATGCGCGTGGCCCTGCGTCACGCCAGCATGGTGGAGGGATCGTCTCCCGTGCTGGACTTCGGCGAGCTGCGCATCGACTTCGCCCGGCGGGAGGTGACCACGTACGGCGTAGTCGTGCATCTTACACCGATCGAGTACAAGCTGCTCTCGCTGCTCGCCAACCACGCCGGCAAGGTGCTCACCCACCGCCACATCCTCAAAGAAGTGTGGGGACCGGCGCAGGCCTCGCGCACGCACTACGTGCGCGTGCACATGGCGGAGCTCCGCAAAAAGATCGAGCGGGAGCCAGCGCGGCCGAAGTGGCTGGTCACCGAGCCCGGGGTCGGCTATCGCCTGCGCGACCGAACCGCACCCACCCCATGAACCTGCGCCGCCCTCTTCTCCTTCTTGCCGCCCTCGCGCTGGTCGCGTCGATCGAGTCTGCCGCGGCTGCCTCGCCAGCGGCCGCCAACACGGCCGTCGATGACGATCCGCACTCCGCGCCGTTCGACGGCGACTACACGTGGATGAACGGGCAGAGCCGGCAGAAGGACTTTCCGCTCAAGATCGGCACCGTGGCCACCATCTCCACGTATCTGGACGCGTACTTCGCCTTGTCCAGCAACCACCCCATCGACCACACGCTCACGGGCGGCGCTTCGGCCACGCGCAGCGGTGAGTTCCAGATCAACCTTGCGTCGGTGGGCGTCGACCTCGCGTACAAGAACGTGCTCGGCAAGCTGGCGCTGCAGTGGGGCAACATGCTCAGCGTGGTGCAAGATCTCGACGGCACCACGGCGCGCGGCCGCTCGCTCTCCACGGCGAACCTCCGCTACATCCGCGAGATGACCCTCGGCTACCACTTCGACGTTCACCACGGACTCAACCTCGAGACCGGCATCTTCATGTCGTACATCGGTCTCGAGAGCTATCTGCTCGCCGAGAACTGGAACTACACGCGCTCCTTCGTGTGCGAGCACACGCCGTTCTACTTCCAGGGGGTGCGCGTGCAGTATTTTCCCCTGAAAAACGTGAAGATCGAGCCGTGGCTCATGAACGGCTGGCAGACCTACGGGGTGTGGAACAACCTGCCGGCTGCCGGCACGGCGCTGCGCTGGAACCCGAAAGAATCCCTGGCCTTCGCGACGAACTTTTACGTCGGCACCGACACGAAGAACGAGCCAGATCGCGTGCGCTTCCACAGCGATCACAGCGTGCTGGCGCGCTACTACAACGCGCCCGACTCCCGCTTTTTGAGCTCGCTCGCGGTGAGCCTCAACAACCACTTCGGCTTCGAGGCGGGCGGCAAGGACTTGCCCGGTCCGAGCAAGGCCCACGCGATCGGAACGGCCTTGGCGCACCGCGCCACGTTTTACCGGGGGCACCTCGCGTTCGCCGTGCGCGGCGAGATGTTCTCGAACCCATCGCGCTACCTGGCCCAGTATCCCCCTCCGAACTTCCCGATCGGTGAGGGCCAGAGCCTGAAGATCTTCGGGCTCACCACCACCTTCGAGGTGATGCCCACCAACTACTTGAGCATCCGTGCAGAGTTCAACTACCGCCGCTCGGACTCCGCGTACTTCGCCGGGCCGCGCGGCACCACGTCGTCGGACGGGTACCAAGGTACGCTCGACGCGAACGGCACGCCCTCCATGGTCGCCGATACCGTGAAGACGCAGGCGCTCTACCTGCTGGCCGCGAACTTCCGGCTCTGACTACGCCGCGGGCTTTGCGCCGGCGCCCGCCACGACCCCCAGCTCGCCCAGTATGAACGCGTACTCTTCGGCCACTTCCCGGTAGCGCTGGAAGCGGCCGGACTTGCCGCCGTGGCCCGCCTCCAAGTTGGTCTTGAGGAGCAGCGGGTACGAGCCGGTGTTCACCGTGCGCAGCTTGGCCACCCACTTGGCGGGCTCCCAGTACTGCACCTGGCTGTCCCAGAGGCCGGTGGTCACCAGCATCGCCGGGTAGGCCTGCGCCTGCACGTTGTCGTACGGCGAGTACGCCAGCATCGCATCGTAGGAAGCTTTTTCTTTCGGGTTGCCCCACTCGTCGAACTCGTTGGTGGTGAGCGGGATCGACTCGTCGAGCATGGTGGTCACGACGTCGACGAAGGGCACGGCCGCCACGATGGCGCGGTACTCCGCGGGAGCGAGGTTGGCCACGGCCCCCATCAGCAGGCCGCCCGCGCTCCCGCCCATCGCCGCGACCCGATCTTTGGACACGTAGCCGTGCGCGACGAGATGACGGGTGACGTCGATGAAGTCGTCGAAGGTGTTCTGCTTTTTCAGCAGCTTGCCGTCTTCGTACCAGGCGCGCCCCATCTCTTGCCCGCCGCGGATGTGCGCGATGGCGCAAACCACGCCGCGGTCGACCAGCGACAAGCGCGGCGACGAGAACGCCGGATCCATCGACATGCCGTACGATCCGTACGCGTACTGGAACAGTGGCGCGGTGCCGTCCTTCTGGAAGCCCTTGCGATAGAGCAGGCTGACCGGAATCTTCGTGCCATCGCGCGCCTCCGCCCACACGCGCTCGGTTTCGTAGTCGGCCACGTCGAACCCGCCCAGCACGGGCTCGCGCTTGAGTAGCTTGCGCTCGCCGGTGCGTACGTGAATCTCGTACGTGGTGGCCGGCGTGGTCAGCGAGCTGTAGCTGTAACGGAGCCAGTCGCTGGTCTGGTCGGCGTTGGTGCCGAGGCCTGCAACATACACGGGTTCATCGGCGCCGAGATGCCGCTCGGCCCTCGTATCCCACTCGTGGACGCGGATGCGCCGCAGGCCCTCGCTGCGCTCGCCGATGGCCAGCACGTGGGTGAGA
>JAYUXI010000102.1:0-2012 GCA_043753085.1 Myxococcales bacterium
CGGTACAGTCGCCGGGTAAGCTGAATTTCGGTATAATCGAGGTACTTGGCCGGTGCCCGGCCATCCTCGGTGGAGAATACCAATGACACCTCGGCCACACCCAAGGGATGGCGGTTTTCGCTACCGGTAAATATCACGTCTTCCATGGATTTTCCGCGCAGATTCTTGGCGGACTGTTCCCCCATGCACCAGCGAATGGCATCCACGATGTTGGACTTGCCGCAGCCATTTGGACCGACGATGCCGAGTACGTCGTGATCGAACTTGAGGACGGTCTTGTCCACGAACGACTTGAAGCCAAAAAGCTCGAGTTTCTTGATTTTCATGCGGCCGGCCTTCTGAACCCTCGTAGAACGCCGACATCGCGCAGCAGGTCCAATGACCAATGACCACTGCTACGATGTAACGTCACTTCACATAGGGTCACGACCAGCGGTAGCAAACCCCTGCACGGATGCGCAAGCCGAAAACGGGCGCGCGCGTTCAGGGCGCCTGCAGCGGCGGACAAAGGTCGCTTGACCAATGCGGCCCATTGGGTAGGTTCCGCGGCCCCATGCAAGTCAACGTTTCGCGTGTGTCTCCCGTCGTCATCGAGCTCCAGATCCAGCTTCCGGAGGAGACGGTAAAGGCCGAAATCAACCGCGCCTACAGCGCCCTGGCGAAGCGCGCGCACATCAAGGGCTTTCGCCCCGGCAAGGCTCCGCGCTCGGTGCTCGAGAAGTTGTTTGCCCCGCAGGTCGCCAACGACGTCACCAACACGCTGGTGCAAACCTCGCTGACGCAGGCCATCGCGAAAGAAAACGTCACGCCGATCAACCAGCCCTCGGTCCAGCCCGACTCGCTGCCGCGCGTCGGCACCGCCTTTTCGTACAAGGCCCGCTTCGAGGTCCAGCCGGAGCTCGGCGAGGTCAAGTACGAGGGCTTCGAGGTCGAGCGTCCGTCGGTCGAGGTCGAGGACAAGCTCGTCGACGACGAGCTCGAGAGCCTGCGCGCCCGAAACGCCCAGCTCAAGGCCCCCGAGCCCGCGCGCGCCGCCAAAGCAGGCGACGTCGCCACCATCGACTTCGTGCTGTCGGTCGACGGCAAAGAAGTGAAAGACGGCGGCGGCACCGGCGTCCAGCTCGAGCTCGGCACCGGCCAGGCGATCCCCGAAATCGATGCGGCGCTCATGGGCAAAGACGTCGGCGCCACCGCAGAGGCCAAGACCACGTTCCCGGCCGAGCACCCCCGCACCGAGTTTCGCGGCAAGGAAGGCACCTTCGCCATCACCCTCACGGATCTGAAAGAGAAGGTCCTGCCCGAGCTCGACGACGAGTTCGCCAAGGATCTGGGCGCCAGCTTCACCACGCTGGTCGAGCTCCGCGTCGACATCTTCGAGAAGCTGAAGAAGGCGATGAAAGATCGCGCCGATCAGGCCGTCGCCGAGCAGCTCGTGCTGAAGCTCAACGAAGCGAACCCGTGCGAGGTGCCGCCTTCGCTGGTCGACGCGCAGGCGCGCATGATGGAGCAGGAACTCTCGCAGCAAGCGCGCCGGATGGGGCAGCGCTTCACGCGCGAGCAGGCGCAGCTTTTGGCCGCGCAGGTTCGCGCCGACGCCGAGCGCAAGGTGCGCGCTGGCCTGGTCATGGCCAACATCGCCCGCGCGCAGGAGTTCAAGGTCACGGAAGACGATCTCGAGAACGGCATCAAGGAGCTCGCCGCAGAGTCGGGCAAGAATGTCGCCAAGGTGCGCGCCGAGTACCGTGAAAAGCAGAAGCGCGACGTGCTGGTCGGCATGGTGCTCGAGGACAAGATCCTCACCTACCTCGAGGGCAAGGCAAAGATCACCGATCTGCCGGCCGGCGAGTGGCCGAAGCTCCTGCAACGCGGCGGCAAGGCCGCTGACGCGGCGGCGGCAAGCGACGCCTCGGGCAGCGGTGCGGCCGAAGGCGCGGAGGCCAAGGCCGAAGGCGACAAGCCAGCCAAGGCCAAGAAACTTAAAGCTGACAAGGGCGACAAGGCCGACAAGGGCG
>JAYUXI010000103.1:0-28796 GCA_043753085.1 Myxococcales bacterium
TAGCGCCGCTGGGCCCGATCGCCAACGCGGAGCAATCCGCGCGCCGGAGTCTTCACGCGCCACCTTCTTTCGGCTGCCAGCGCACCGCGGGAAACGCGAGCGCCGTGGCGAACGCAGCGATGCCCAAGCCCATTTCGAGCCGGAACAATGGCAAGAGCGCGTCGTGGAAGGCGCCCCGCGCCGCGAGGTCCGTCGCCTGCATCACCTCGCCCAGGTGTGGCTGGAGCACGCGCGAGATCACGTCGTCCGCGATCTTGCCAGCCAACGCGCGCGCGAAGATCGCGCCGAACACGCCCACCGCCACCGCGCCGCCGATGGACCGGAAGAACACCGCCGAGGCCGATGCAACGCCTCGATGCCTGGCATCCGTGTCCTCCTGCACCGAGAAAATGATCGAGATCGTGGCTGCGCCCATGCCCAGCCCGAACACGAACAGATTCACCCGCAGCAGGTTCACCCGATCGACCAGCAGCGGCAGCGCGCACGCCGCTGCCGCCACGGCCAGGCAGCCGAGGCGGAGCAGCAGCCGCGGCCCGGTGCGGAACATGAACCGGCCACTCAGCGCCGAAGCGATGGGCCAGCCGATGAGCATGGGCGCCACGGCGCCGCCCGCCTGGGCCGGGGAAGCGCCGAGCACGGCCTGCACGTAGAGCGGCACGTACATCACGGTACTCATCATGACCGCGCCCAGGAGAAACCCGGTGACGCTGGTGACCGAGATGACACGGCTGCGAAACAGCGACAGCGGCAGTACGGGGTCCTCGGCGCGCGTTTCTGCGCGGAGAAACAGCGCGATCGTCGCGGCCGCACCCGGCACCGTGAACAGCGGCTGCACCCCGCTGGAGGCTGCCAACACCAGCGAGACCGCGAGGGCCAGGAGCGCTGCGCCCGCGAGGTCGAGGCGAGGCGGCGTGACGTGGCGCGGCGCCTCGCGGTACGACGTGAGAAAGAGGCTGGTGGCGATCACCCCGAACGGCACGTTCAGATAAAAGACCCAGCGCCACGACAGCGAGTCGACGAGGAGGCCACCGATCAACGGTCCCGACACGCCAGCGAGACCCCACACCACGCCGAACAGGCCCTGAAAGCGGCCTCGCTCCTGGATGCTGAAGATGTCGGCGATGACGATGAGCGCGAGTGGCTGCAACGCACCAGCGCCGATGCCTTGCAGCACGCGCGCGCCCACCAATGCCAGCATCGTGGGGGCGGCGCCGCTCGCGATGGAGCCCGCCAGAAACAGCAAGTTGCCGGCAAGGAACACGAAACGACGACCCATGCGATCGGCCAGCTTCCCCGAGAGCGGCACAGCGATCGTGGAGGCCACGATGTAGAGCGAGCCGACGTACCCATACAGCTCGATGCCGTGCAGATCCGACACCACGGTGGGCATGGCAGTGGCGACCACGGTGGCCTCCATGGCGGCCATGAACATGGACAGCATGACGGCGACGACCACGAGAGGGCGGTTCATTCGGGACTGCGTTACGGGTCGCACAAGGCTCATTCTACGTCGGCGGGGCCGGTCTGGTCACGGGGCGGCGGGCACGCCGATCGCCTGCGTCGCAGCCGGTTTGCGCGCCGAACTCTGTAGCGCCAGCGCTGCCAGAATGATCGCTCCGCCGATCCCGGCGGCCACGCTGGGAATCTCGCCCATCCCCAGGAAGACCCACAAGGGCGTCAATACGGGCTCCACGAAGGCCAGCAGCGACGACTTCAGTGCCGACATCCGCTGCACCGCCAGGCCGTAGAGCACGTAGGGAATGGCGATCTGCGCAATGCCGAGAAACGCCGCGATGCCGGCATCGTGCGCGTCCACCCCGAGCACGGCCTGGGGCGCCCACAGGATCGCCAGCGCAGCAAGGGCATTGCCCAGGGTCATGGCCGCCATCGGCGCCACGCGACTCGGCCGCTCGCTACGCCGTAGATCGAGCCGGAGACACAGCGGCAGCGCCGCGAACCCGAAGCTGGAGAGCACCGCGAAGCCGATCCCGCGCATGCTGGCCGACACCCCCGCTTCGCCGAGGATTCCCTGCATCTCGCCGCTGACGCACACGAGCATGCCGAGCAGACAGCCGGCCATCGCAAGCCAGTCGATCGAGCGCGGCCGCTCGCCGAGCAGTGGCCACGACAGGACTGCAACATACACGGGCCCGGTGTACTGGATGAGGATGGCATTGGTCGCCGTGGTGAGGCGCGCCGACAGCACGAAGCTGACCACGGTGAGCGCGTAGGCCAGCGCTGCGCCGAGCACCCAAGGTCGGGTCAGCAAGGGCGCGATGCGCGTGCCTTCGCGGCGCGCCATCCACCAGGTGACCGCGGCCATGACCAGTGCCGCAAAGAAACCGCGCAGACCCGCAATGGCAAGTGCCGGTAAATGTGCGATGGCCTTTACACCGAGGCCGCCCGAGCTCCACAGGCATGCGGCTGCAATCACCAGCAGCTCCGGACGGCGCCACGTCTTGATCACCTGAGAGGGGGCGTTTGGCGGTAGCATCGCGACGGGCACGAGCCTCGTAGCATGTTCTTCCTTCTCTCCAAGACGCTCGACGCGTTTCTCGGTCCACTCACCTGGGCCTTTCTCTTTCTGATCGTCGCGATGCTGTCGCGTTCGCGGTTCTGGCCCAAACCAGGCACCCGGCTTCGGCGCGGTGCCGACGCGGTGAGCCGCGTCGCGCTGCCCATCACGTTCGTGCTCTTGCTGGTGTTCTCGCTCGAGCCCGTGTCCAACCGGATGCTGCGCTCGCTCGAGGTCGACGCGCCGTCGACCAGGAAGCCGGGTTTCACCTACGACGCGGTGATCCTGCTCGGCGGCCTGGTCGAAGATCGCATCGATACGCACAACGGCGTGGCGTACAACGACAACGTCGAGCGCTTGCACGGCGCGTTCGACGTGCTCAAGCGCGGCGAAGCCCGCTACGCGATTCTTTCCGGCGGTTCCTGGAACAACGACGCCCGAGCCGAGGGCGAAACCCTGGCCGACGAGCTCGAACGACTCGGCATCGCGCGCGACCGACTGATCGTCGAAGGCACCTCGCGCAACACGCGCGAGAACGCGCTCTTCTCTGCCGACCTCGTGAAGGCGCGCGGTTTGCACTCGCTCTTGCTGGTCACCAGCGCCTTCCACATGAAGCGCGCGCTGCGCTGCTTTCAAAACGTGGGCATCGAAGTCGACACGATGCCGGTCGATTACAAGAGCTACGACCCGAGCGCATACGCGGGCTCGTTCATCCCCCGCAGCAAGTCCCTGCACGATTCCAGCTACGCGCTGCGTGAGCTCGCCGGACGAGTGGTGTATCAGCTCACCGGCCGGTAGACTGCCGCAGACGTCCCAGGAGGCTCTGGACCAAGAAACCATGAAGGCTGCCATCGTTGCCGTAGGACTGCTCGGTCCGTTTTCTTCTTGCGAAGACTTTCGCGAGCTCGTGCTCGGCATCAAGCCCATCGAAGAAAAGCCCATCGTGCTCGACTCCGCACCCGCCGCGAGTCAAACGCAGACGTCGCCGGGCGAGCCGGATCCGCGCATTGCCATCAAGCTACCCAGTGGCAGCGAAGCTTCGTACGAATACGCCGAGGCCAAGCGGCTCACGAATCGTGGCCAGTTCACCGCTGCCAGCTTCGTCATCATGCCGAAGGCGCTGAGCGAGAGCGGCACCGCCGACGAGCTGAAGCTGCTGGCCGACCTGTGCGTCAAGCGCGAAGATGCAGACTGCAGCGCGAACGTACAGGCGCACAAGAAGGGCCTGAAGGGCGTGGGCGTCGCGTCGATCGACGAGCTGAAGAAGCTCGCCAAGAAATCTCCCGAAGCGGCGCGGGCGCTGCTGATGCCGCGGCTCGAGTCGGGCCACATCACGCGCGAGCAGATCGACGTGCTCGGCGACGCGTGCAAGTCCCTGAAGGACAAGCCGTGTCAGTCGATGGTCGAGTCGATCGGCCGCTGAGCGCGCGTGTCTCGCTAGAGGCCGGCGCCGAACCCACCGAAGCCGCCCAGCCCGCCGTCGCCACCGAGTCCGCCGGGCAGGGCGTCCTGGCAGGTCTGAAAGCAGCTGGTGCAGGTGGTGGCGAGCTTCTGCAGCAGCACGAGCTGCTGGATGATCTCGGCGGGAGTGAGGTCGGCCTCGCCCAGGCACGCGGGCACGCACGACTGCAAGTCGTCCAGGCAACCCGAGGTGAGCACGCACGTGGCCAGCTCGCGGCAGGTGGGATCGACCACGCATTCGATCAGCGCCGGCCCGCAACCGGCGAAGATACACTCCTGGCATTGCTCGATCGTGGCGCCGACCGCGGCGTCCGAAGCCGCGTCTTCGAGCGCAGCGTCTACCTCGGGCGCGACGATGCCAGCGTCGGTGTCGACCACGGGCTCGTCCGGAAAGAAGTCGTCGTCGCCACACGCGGTGAGCGAGCCGGCAAAGATGGCCAACGCCGCGGACACGGTTGCGACTTCGAGCTGCATCGCAGCGTTCGTAGTCGAATCAGCGGCCGAGGTCCACGAAGGGGAGATTGTCGCCCATCTGCACGGGCTGGTAGCCCCGGTTCTGTTCGTCGCCGAGACCGAGGGCGCCGCTGAAGTTCTCGCCCCAGCACTTCACCTCGTTGTCGTCGAAGCGCAGGCAGGTGTGGCCCGAGCCCACGACGACTTGCTCGGGCTTGCCCACGTCGCCGAGATCGATTGCCGGCAAGCTGCTACCCATCTGGCCGAGCCTTGCTCCGCGCGACAGCGTATCGCCGTAGCCGAGTCTTCCCACCGGCTCGACCCCACCATCGGCAAGCTCGTAGTCGTTTTGGCCCCAGCACTTCACGTCCTCGTTGGCGAGGACGGCGCAGCTGTGGCTCGATACGTCGAGGCTGATCGCGGGGCCGCCCAGTTCCAAGGCGGGAAAGTTTGCGAGCACACTTCCTCGGCTCATGGTGTCGCCGTAGCCAAGCTGGCCATCGCCGTTGTCGCCCCAGCAGCGCACCGCGCCATCGTCCAGCAACGCGCACGAAGACCGTCCACCAAGAGCGGGCGCCACGACGTTTTGCCCCAGCTGCACGGTGGGGAGCGCGGTGCCCATCTCGTTGAGGTCATCGCCGCGCGTGTTGGTGTCGCCGATGCCGAGCTGACCGAACACGTTGCCGCCCCAGCACTTCATCTTGCCGTCCTTGAGCGCGGCACACATATGCTGTGCAAACAGTGCGCTGCTCATTTGCAGCCGAGCCACTCCAGACACGCCCACGTCGACCGGCGGCAGATCGTTGCTCATCTGGCCCGGCTCGTTGCCGCGCGCAAGCTTGTCGCCGTATCCCAGCTCGCCGTCTGCATTCTCGCCCCAGCACTTGATGGTGTCGTTGACGAGTAGGGCGCAGCAGCTGAAGCTTCCACACACGATGTCCTTCGCCTCGCCGCCAAGGTCGACGGTCGGAAGGGCATTGCCCATCTCTCCAGGGCGTCCGCCGCGAGCGAGCTTGTCGCCGTAGCCCATGCCGCAGTTGACGTCGAAATTGTCTCCGCAGAAGTCCAGGTTGTTACCCCAACACTTCACCGAGCCGTCTTCGAGCACCGCGCAGGTGAACGTGAAGGCCGTGGCCACGCGCTTGACCGTGTGGTTCTGGCCGACGTCGACGAACGGCAGACGTTCGCCCATCTCACCGGCGGCGTCGCCGCGGTTTTCCTTGTCGCCCAATCCGAGCTGCCCAGCCGCGTTGTTGCCCCAGCACTTCAACTTGCCGTCACTCCACAGCGCGCAGGTGTGGTTCGCCAACGTGCTGAGCTGGATCAACGTCAGCCGACCCGGGCCGCCGCTGCTGCTGCTCGATGCGCCGCCGCTCGACGTGGCGCCGCCCGAGCTGCTCGAGGTACCGCCGCCGTCACGGCGCGGGCCGGTGCCGCCGCCGAAGTCGTCGTCGGCTTTGGTCTCGCCGCCGCAGGCTTCGAAGCTGGCGAGGGCGAGGGCCATGGCCCAGATCCAGGAGTGCGGCGAGCGCAAGATGCGTGCATAATGCATATTCATCGTCCGAGGTCGAGATAAGGAAGGTTTCCGCCCATCGTAGCGGAGGAGTCGCCGCGCGCACGGTCGTCACCGTAGCCGAGCTGGCCTTCGCTGTTGTCGCCCCAGCATTTCACCTTGTTGCTCGCGAACCGCACGCAGGTGTGGTCCTCGCCGGTGGCGGCCTCGAGCGGGGTGTCGGCGCCGCCGAAGTCCACCGCAGGCAGCGCGGTGCCCATCTGCCCGGGCGCGTCGCCGCGGTTGACCCGATCGCCCAAGCCGAGCTGGCCCTTGCCGTTGCGGCCCCAGCACTTGAGCGTCCGGTCGGCGAGGACCGCGCAAACGTGCTCGTACATCGAGGCGGAAAGGATCGTGGCCGAGGTGCCCAGGTTCACCATCGGCAGGTTGGCTCCGTCCGTGCCGTGGTTGCTGGTGTTGCCTTGGCCCAGCTTGCCGAACTCGCCGTTGCCCCAGCAGCGCATCTGGCCGGACTCGAGGCCGACGCAAACGGCGTCGCGGCCGGGCGCCACGAACGCCGCGGGACCGCCGATCTGCACCTCCGGGAGCCGACCGCCCATCTCGTCGAGGTTGTCGCCGCGGGCTTCGATGTCGCCCAGCCCGAGCTGCCCGGACAGGTTGCCGCCCCAGCACTTCAAGACGGCGGTGCTGGAGATCGCGCAGCTGCTCTGCGAGAAATCGGCCGAGGTCATGCCGATCTTCACCGCGCCACTGAGCCCGACGTCGACCGCCGCCAGATCGTCGCCGAGTGGCTTCGCGTATTCGCTCGGGGTGCCGCCGCGCTGGAAAGCGTCGCCGTAGCCGAGCTCACCACCGAGGTTCGCGCCCCAGCATTTGATGCTGCCATTCTGCAGCAGCGCGCAGCTCGAAAAATCGCCCACGCCCAGATCGGACGCGAGTGCGCCGGTGCCGAGCTCGATCGGCGGCAGCGCGTCGCCGCTGGTCTCGGGGGTGTCGCCGCGGTTTTCGTCGTCGGGCTGACCGAGCCCGCCCAGCACGTTGTAGCCCCAGCACTTCACCGCGCCGCCCACCAGGATGGCGCACGTGCGGAAACCGCCCGCGCCGACCACCTGGGTGCGCGCGCCGTTGCCCAGGCTGACGACGGTAAGCTTCTTGCCCATCGTGTCGGCGGTCAGGCCACGGCTGGCGACGTCGCCGAGACCGAGCTGGCCGCTGTCGTTCTTGCCCCAGCACTTCAGGATGCCGTCGTTCCACAAAACGCACGTGTGGTACCTGCCGGCGGTGATGCGTACGAGCTTCAGCTCGCCGCCGTCGACCGCGGACGGGAGCTCGCCACTGGTGCTGCCGGAGTCGTCGTCGCTGTCGTCGTCGGCCACGCGGATGGGCGGCGGCGTGATCCTGCTGTCGTCGAGAGGTCGGGGGGAGCACGCGAAAACGGCCAGTCCCCCCGACAGGACGAAGAGGGCGAACAGGCCCAGCTTGCGCGTGTGCTGCGGGATCCCCGGCGAGGGGGAAAGCAAAGTCATGCCCCAAGCATACGTCGATGCCAACGCATCGCAAACCAGCGCCGTACGGCGCGCAGCCGGTTCAGCGGTCGCCGTCGCGATGCGCTGCGAGAGGTGGCGGATCCTCGATCAGATTCTCGAGCCGGGTGACGGCCTTGTCGAGCGTGGCTTGCCCCGGTCCGAACGAGAATCGGACGTAGTTGCGGAAGCGCGACACGCGGCCGTGGCGCCGCTTGCCGGGGTTCACGTCGAAGAACTCGCCGGGGACGGTGATGACCTTGCGCGCCAGCGCGGCGCGGAAGAGATCCTGGCCGGACGCGAGGGAGGGTGGCAGGTCGGACACGTCGCCCCAGACGTAGAAGGTGCCGTCGGGAATGCGGTCGGTGCGCACGCCGAGGCGTTCGAGACGAGAGACCAGAAAATCGCGCTTGTCGCGAAAGACGCGATGAATGGCCTGGGTTTCGGCGACCACGTGATCCTCCGAGAGCAGCGGGATGGCTGCGCGCTGCAGCGGTTTCGAGCCGCCGCCGTCGAGGAACGAACCTGCGCTGGCGAAGCGATCCATGATGCTCTTCGGCCCGATCGCCCAGGTGACGCGCCAGCCAGGGTAGCGCCAGTTCTTGGTGAACCCGTCGAACAGGACCACCGGATCGCGGTCCACGTCCTCGACGTAGCGCGCAGCGCTCTCGACCGGGAGCTGCCCCGCGCGTGAGCGATAGATGTAGTGCGAATAGAACTCGTCCATCAGCAGCGTGCAGTCGAGAGCACGTGCAACATGCACCCAGCGCTGCAGCTCTTCGCCGGCCACGAGCTTGCCGGTAGGGTTGCAGGGGTTCGAGAACAGCAGGGCAGAGAGGCCCCGGCCTTGCACCTCGCGCGACAGATCGTCGGCGCCGAAAGCGTAGCCGCGCTCGCCTTCGAGCAAGATGGGGATCGGCGTGAACGCCTTGAAGATGTCGAGCAGTTCTTCGTAGGCGGTGTAGTCGGGCAAGAAATGCCCGAGGTTGATGTTGCCGAGGCTGGCCGCGGCGCGGGTGAGTGCAGTGCGCCCGCCGCCGGATACGCAGACGTTTTCGGCGGTGTACTGCGACGGCAAGCCCTTGCGGTACAAACTGTTGTACAGCGCAGCGATCGCTTCGCGCAGCTCGTACAAACCGCCCACTGGCGCGTACTCCAAGTCGTCGACGTGGATCGGAATGCTGTCGATGCGCGGCGGCGCGCCGGGCAGATCGCCCGTTTCGGGCTGGCCCTGGCCGAGGTTGCACCAGTCGGGATCGGTGGGGGTGAAGCCGGCCTTGCTGGCCTCGCTGGTGACGTAGATGACGCCGGTCTTCGGGACCGGACGGAACGCATGGAAGTCGTGCATGGGAGGGTTGGAGCGAAACGTCACGGAAGGTCGCGGAGCCACTCCCAGATCGGACGGTGGTAGGGCTGCCAGATGGTGTGGTTCCAGCTCGGCTCGCCGCCGATGTCGGGGTCGGTCAGGTTCTTGGGATCTTCGCAGTAGGTCGTGCGCACGCCGTTCGCACAGCTCGGGTAGTCGATGCAGCGGGCCACGCTACCGAACTCCGCCGGAGGATTCGGGCGCGCTGGATCGAACGGTACGGCCGAATCCTGCCCGGCTCCGCAGGCGTTCACCTCGACGCGCTTGTCGCGAGCATGTTGGGACCTCCCGACCTGCTCGTCGTTGTCGTGGGTGCGGCCGTAGATGAGCGACGGGATCTGCCCGCACTCGCTCGGGTCCATGCCGGTGAAGGACTGCCAATCGGGCCAGCCGCCGGCCCCGCCGACCATCGCCTTCACGATGCCGGGCCGGTTGCACGAGTAGTACTGCGCCATGTACCCGCCCCAGCTGAAGCCGAGCAAGAACACGCGAGACTGGTCGATGCAGAACTGCGCGGCTACGTCGGCGATGACGCCGTCGAGGTAGCCGACGTCGGTCTGGCCGCCGACGTCCCAGCCGCACGAGCTCGCGGCATTCTGGGCGGCGCCGTAAATCAGCACCGCCTCGCTGCCGACGGCGTCCTGGAAGCTTCCGAAGTTGTTGGCGAAGTAGCTCGGATCGCCGTAGCAGCCATGCAGCGCGACGAGGACGGGGTAGCCCTTGCCGTCGCCGGGGCCGGTGTTCGAGTAGTCGTACGGCTGGTACGGCAGGTAGTAGCGGCCGTTGTTCCAGCGCTGCTCGCCACGGTTCGGAGGCGCGGTGTTGCCACAGGCGGCGCTCGAGGTGGGCAGGCCCACCGTGGTCTGGATGCGCGTCGACCCCGCCGCGCCGGAGCTGGACGAAGTGCCGCCGCCGCCGCCGTCGCCGCCACCACCGCCGCCACTGCTGCCCTGGCCGGATGACCCGCTGCTGGTGCTGCCGCCGCCGCCCGACGAGCCCGTGCAGCTGCGCGTGGAACCGCAGGGCAGGGTGCCGGCCTCCGTGCCACCGCCGCCGCTCTCGCTGCTCGGGGCGTTCGTGTCCCCGCAGTGGATCAGCGCCACGAGTCCGGCGGAGAAGAAAGCGAACGCAGGCCAAGTCCGTCTCATGATTCCAGAAGTGTAGGCAAATCGCGGGCCATGTTCGAGAACCGTTTTGTTCGATCTGCTAAGTGCCCACGACATGTCGTCTCTCGTACTGAAGCCCGGCCACGTGCAGCCGGTGTGGGCAGGCCATCCCTGGGTCTACGCGCAGGCGGTGCTCCGTGCCGAGGGCGGCGCCATCGCCGGCGACGAGGTAAAAGTCGTGGATCCCCGCGGAAACGTGCTGGGCCGCGGCTTCTATTCGCCGCGCTCGGCGCTCGTGGCGCGCCTCTTCACCCGCGGGACCGACGAGCGCCCCTTCGAAGCCATCCTGCGTGAACGGCTCACCCAAGCGCTGGCGCACCGACGCGCACTCGGGCTCGGCAACGCGGATGCGGAGCGCCCCACCACCGGCTACCGCCTGGTGCACGCCGAAGGCGACGGGCTGCCCGGCCTCGTGGTGGATCGGTTCGACGACGTGCTGGTGGCGCAGTTTCTCACGCTCGGCATGTTTCTCCGGCGCGAGCTCATCGTGGGTCTGCTGGCCAAGCTCGTTTCGCCCGTGGCCATCCTCGACCGCACGCCGGCGCGCGCCGCCACGCTCGAGGGCTTCGAGCTTGCCGCCGACCCGTGGCTGCACGGATCGCCAGTCGAGTCGCTCTCGTTCCAGGAGCGCGGCTTCCGCTTCGACATCCCGATCGGCTTGGCGCAGAAGACCGGCTTCTACTTCGACCAGCGCGAGGTCAGGGCGCGTGTCGAATCGCTGTCGCGTGGCGCCCGCGTGCTCGACGCGTACGGGTACGTCGGTTCGTTTGCCCTGGCCGCTGCGCGCGGCGGCGCCCGCGAGATCCACTCGGTGGACGACAACTTGCTTGCCACCGAGGTCGGCGCGCAGCTCGCCCAGCAGCATGGCTTCGACGGAATCGTGACGTTTACCAAGAACGACGCGCGCAAAGAGCTCGCCTTTGCGAAGAGCAGCTACGACCTGGTCATCGTCGATCCGCCCCGGCTCGCGCCCACGCGCAGCTCGCAGAAAAACGCGCTCGTGGCCTACGCCAAGCTCGCCGAGCTCGGCTGCCGCGCGGTCAAGCCGGGGGGGCTGCTGGTGTTCTGCTCTTGCAGCGCCGCGGTCGACCTCGGCAAGCTTACCCGCGCACTCGCGGCTGGGGCGATGCGCGCCAACGTGACGCCGTTCGTACTGGAGCGGCACTTCCAGGGCGCCGACCACCCGGTGCCCGCCGCCTTCGACGAGGGGCTTTACCTCAAGGTTCTGATCGCCCGTATCGAGCCCCTCTCGGGTACGTTGCCGCGGTCCGAGGAATCGTGAAGCCGCTCGACGCCCTGTCCGGCGCGGAGCTCGCGCGGATCCGGGTGATCGCTTTCGACCTCGACGACACGCTGCTCACCGACGGCGCGCTGTTGCCTTCGGTGTATTCTGCACTGGGCGCACTTCGGGACGCCGGGCTGGTGCTGGTCGCCGTCACTGGGCGGCCGCTCGGCTACGGCGAGGTCCTGGCGCGGCTGTTTCCGGTGGCTGGCATCGTGGTGGAGAACGGTAGCCTTTCGGTGCGCCGGACGCACACGGGCGCCTTGGCAGTCGTCGACCCCGTGCCGGAAGTCGAACGCCGAGCACGCCTCGAGCGGCTGACCCTGGTCGAAGCGTCCATCCGCGCCGCCTTGCCGAACGCACGCTACTCGGACGACATGCCGCAGCGTCGCAGCGAGCTCACGTTCGACGTGGGCGAGCGCTGGCGCATGCCCGAGGCCGAGATCGTCAGCATGCTGCGCATCATCCACGGCCACGGCGCATGGGCCACCCGCTCGAGCGTGCACGTCCACGCCACCTTCGATCGCACCAACAAGGCCGAAGGACTGATCCGCTTCGTGCGTGAGCTGGACCCCAGGTGCGACGCAGGCGCGTGGCGACACCGGATCCTGTTCGTGGGCGACAGCGGCAACGACGCAGCGTGCTTCGCCGGGTTTCCCACCACGGTGGGCGTGGCGAACGTGCGCGAGGCAACCCGCAGCCTCACCGTTCTGCCTCGGTACGTCACGCGGGCCGAAAAGGGGCTCGGTTTCCAGGAGCTCGCTCTCCACATCCTGCGCGAGAAGCCTGCTATTGCTCCGCACCTCGATCGCTACTGCGCCGGCATCGCTGCCGAACCGAGCCCGACTCCCACCTGACGACAACCGCCGAAAGAAAGAAACGAATCATGATCGACGTGAAGAAGAGCGCGCAAGAAGTGGCCGACGCCGACAATGCAGCCGCAGCGTCCGTTCCCAAGGCGGGCAAGTCGATGGTCGACGGCGTTAAGGACGCGGTCGCGAAGGCCGTCGAGGTCGTGGTTGGAGTCGCGAAGAAAGCCACGACCAAAAAGCAGAAGCCGGTCAAGAAGCCAGTCGCGCGGCCGGGCAAAGCCGTGGCCAAGGCCGCCAAGGCGAGCAAGCTGGCGGCACGAAAGGTCTTGAAGGCCGGCAAGCGCACCGCCGGCGTCGCGGGGTCAGCCGACAAGGCCGCCAAGACCACCGTCAAAAAGGTGGCCGCGAAAGAAACAGCCGCGAAGAAGTAGCTCTGAAAGGCCCCTCCGGCTTGCTAAGCCAAGGGGCATGAGCCGAAACGTAGAACTCGTCGCCCGCGCGCGCGCGGTGCTGTACCCGAACTACAAGCCGCAACCGATCTCGTTCGAGCGCGGCTCTGGATGCATTCTGGTCGACGCAGACGGGCACGAGGTCCTGGACATGGCGTCGGGAGTCGCCGTGTGCAGCGTCGGACACTCCCACCCGAAGCTCGCAGCGGCCTTGGCGGAGCAGCTGCGCACCCTCGTGCACGTTTCCAACTACGTGTACAATACCGTGAACATCGAGCTCGCCGAGGCGCTGGTGGAAAAGTCCGGTCTGGACCGTGCTCTGTTCTGCAACTCGGGCGGCGAAGCCAACGAAGCGCTGCTCAAGTTGGCGCGCTACCACTTCCACGCCAAGGGCGAGCCACGGGCGCGCGTGATCGCGTTCGACAACGCGTTTCACGGTCGCACGCTTGGCGCTCTGTCGATGACCGGCACCAAGAAGTACCGCGAGGGATTCGGTGATCTCGGCCCCGTGACCCACGTGCCCTACGGAGACCTCGAGGCCACGCGCGCCGCGCTGCAAAACCCGCATGGCGGCCCTTCGGACGTCGCGGCCATCATCGTCGAATGCGTCCAGGGCGAGGGCGGCGTGCTGCCGGCTCCGGACGGCTTTCTCCCCGGACTGCGTGCTCTGTGCACGGAATACGGCGCGCTCTTTTTCGTCGACGAGGTGCAGACCGGCATCGGTCGCCTGGGTACGTGGTTCGGCTATCAGAAGTACGACGTGAAGCCCGACGCGATCTCGGTGGCCAAGGGGCTCGGCGGCGGCGTGCCGATCGGTGCCATGCTCACTACCGAGGCCCTCGCCGCCTCGCTGCCCGCCGGCATGCACGGCACCACCTTCGGCGGCAACCCGCTGGCGTGCCGGGCCGGGCTCACCGTTCTTGCCATCCTCGAAGAGGAAAATCTGGTGAGTGGCGCCGAGGCCAAGGGTGCCCTGCTGCACGAGCTCTTGCTGGGTGTGGTCTCGCGTCACCCCGAGGTGTGCGAGGGCGCCCGCGGCGTCGGTCTGCTGCGCGGCCTGGTGCTGAAAGCGGGCTTCCCGGCCCGCGATTGCCTGGGGCCCGCGATGGACGCGGGCGTGATGCTCACTGCCGCCGGAGACCGGGTGATCCGTTTCACGCCGCCGCTCATCGTCACCGAGGCGCAGCTGCGCACGGCGGTCGAACGCGTGGAGCACGTAGTGGCCGCACTCGAGGCGAAGACTCGAGCGGCTTGATGGCGCTGTCTCTGGTCAAGGCGCCGGGAGCCCCACCGGGGGGAGAGCCCGGCGAGGAATCGTGCCCCACCTGCGGCAAGGCCGTCGACCCGCTGCGGGCGGGGCGCGTGGCATTGCTCGGTGAACGCTTCCACTATTTCTGCGACGCCACCTGCAGCGAGCAGTACCTGGGCGCGGCGCCGCACCGCGCGCGATTGCAGGAAGAAACGCAGGAGCCGCCGCGCGTGGCCACGAAACCCGTCGCGCCGGTGGCCGCCGTCGCAGCCAGCGCTTCGAGGTCGCGCGAAGACACGCCCGCGCCCCTCTCCGGGCCAGTCCCGTTGCCAGTCCCGTTGCCGTTGCCGTTGCCGTTGCCGGCAGCGTCGAGCAAGAGCCTCATGGCGCGCAAGGCCTACGCGCCCGAGCCCACCGCGCGTCGGGCGCCGGGCAAGGCGATGCCGCTCCTGCGCAACGTGCTGTCGCTTTCGGCCAGCCTGGTCGGCGCGAGCTCCGCACACATCGGTACGCGCGGGCCCAACGTCGCCATGGCGGCGATCCTGTTCGCCTTCGCCCTCGAGATCAGCGCGGTCGCGCAAACCCGGCGTCGGCTCTCGCTGCGCGCGCTGCTCTCGTTCGCGCCGCTGGCCGCCGTGGTCGGCCTGGCCGCCTACACGGTCCTGGGGCCCCTGTCGCACGCGCGCGGGGCCGCGGGCGTGTTGCCCACAGCGGGCCTCGTCTTGTTCGGCTACGCGGCCCTGCGTACGCTTGCGGCTCGCTTGCACCACGCCACCTTGGCGGAGGTCGCCGTGTTGGCCCAGGCGCTCGGTCGCGATGATGCAAAGTACACGGATACCGCACTGGCGCTGGACGGCCCCGCGTTCGTCCCGGTAGACGGCGTTGTCGTCGGCGGCCACGGCGACGTGCAGCCCAACGGCGCACGGGACCACTCGATTCCCGTCTGCGCCGGCAACCTCGTCTTCGCCGGCGCCAGGCTCGCCCGCGGCCACCTCGACGTGCGCGTGCTGCGCGCGGGCCCCGATCGCTACGTTTCGCGGCTGATCGGCACGGGCGATCTGCAAGCCATCTGGCCCGCGCGCTATGCCGCCATCGAACGACTGCTCGTGGGGGGCACGGCGCTGGCTTCGATCGTCGTCGGCCTGTTCGCGTGGGTCTCCCGCGAAGGAGCGTGGCTGCCGTTCGAGCTCGCCGCCACCCTCGCCGCGGTGGTGGGCATGCTGCATCGGGTCGAGCTGCCGCGGCTCATGTGGGCGCGCGGCGTGCTGTCCGCGCTCGAGCAAGGGGTGGTGTTTCCCTCGTTCGAAGGCTTCGACCGCGCGTCGTTCGTCGACCAAGTGGTGCTTTCCGGTCGCGGCGTCGTGTTCGCCGGCGCGCCGGTTTTTCTGGAGCTGACCTGGCTCGGCGCCGCTCTCGACACGGACCGGATCACGGCCGAGATCGCTGGCGCCGAAGCGGCTTCCACGCACCCATTCGGCATCACGCTGGCGACGGAGCTGCGCGGGCAGGGCGTCACGCCGGACGCCCTGCGCCGCGTCGAGGAGTTCCCCGGCCTTGGCGTGGTGGCGCGTACGCACGGCAACCACGACCTGGTGGTCGGCAACCGCGAGCTGCTCCTGCGCCATGCCATCAGCATCGCCAGCGCCGAGGCGCGTACCGCCGCGCTCGAGGACGAGCGCAAGGAGTTGCTCTACATTGCGCGCGACGGCCGGCTGGTGGGATATGCCGTCTTCGAGGATGGCGTTCGCGACGGCTGTTTCGCCGCGGTCCAGGAGATCCTCGGCGCGGGCATGGAGCCGGTCATGCTCA
This sequence comes from Myxococcales bacterium, assembly GCA_043753085.1. Taxonomy (GTDB): domain Bacteria; phylum Myxococcota_A; class Polyangia; order Polyangiales; family Polyangiaceae; genus JAYUXI01. The sequence continues at coordinate 15,599 of JAYUXI010000103.1, forward strand.
GCGGCTCGTCGCAGGCCGTGTGCGAGGCGGCGGGGCGCTCGCTCGAGATCGAGCACGTTCGTGCCGAGGTGCTGCCGGACGACCGCGCCGCCGTGGTGCGCTCGCTCATCGACAGCGGGCGCGTGGTCGGCATGGTCGGTACGCTTCCCCGCGACGAAGACGCCTTGCTCGAGTCCGACGTCGGCATTGCGTTCGGAGCGCTCGACACGCGCTCGCCGGATGCCCTGGCCCGTACCTTCCGCGACGACTTGCGTGCGGCCGTGAGCGTCGTGGTGCAAGCTCGCTCGATCCGCGAGCTCATTGGCAAGATGATGCTGGCCGCCCTGCTTTTGCCGCTCGTTTCGGGTCTTTGCGCCGGTTTTGGTTTGTGCTCTCCGGCGGCCATGCCGGCCTCTGGCTTGGTTGGCCTGGCGGTGGCGCTGTTTCTCGGCCGTGCGTCGCTCTTTCCCGCGCAAAACCCTCTGCCCAAGGGCCGCTCGGCTGAGTAGAGTTCGCCCTCCTCCGAGAGTGCCGTGACCGTCTCCGCCCAATCCGCTCCCACCTCCACCGACGCCGTCTTCTCCGAGCGGCTCGGCACGGTCGTGCGAGGCAAGTGGAAGCTCGAGTCGCTGCTCGGGGTCGGCGCGATGGCCGCCGTGTACGCCGCCTCGCGCGAAGACGGCGGAGACCGCGCGGCGCTCAAGATCCTGCACGCCAGCTTCGCGCACGACCAGGAGGCCTGCGAGCGTTTCCTCCGCGAGGCGGTGGTGGCCAGCAAGGTCAGTCACCCCGCGGCCGTGCGCGTGCTCCAAGACGACACCACCGACGAGGGCGAGCCGTTCTTGGTGATGGAACTGCTCGAAGGCGAAACCGTGCTCGACGCGTGGCGCAAGGTCGGCCGGCAGATGGCCATCATTCCCGCGCTGCAGATCGCCGAGCGCGTGATCGACTGCCTGGCCGTGTGCCACCAGGCTGGCGTCATCCACCGGGACCTCAAGCCTGCGAACCTGTTCATCACCCACGGCTCGGACGTCAAGGTGCTCGATTTCGGCGTGGCGCAGATGCGCGGCGAAGAAGAACCGGCCAGCGCCCGCGAAGGTCGATCGGCCATGGGCACGCCGGCCTACATGTCGCCGGAGCAGGCCATGGGCCGAGACGTCGACGGTCGTGCCGACCTGTTCTCGGTCGGCGCCATCTTGCATGCGCTCATCACGGGTCATCGCATCAACGCCGCCAAGACCGAAGCCGAGTCGCTGGTGCTCGCGGCGTCGCGGCCGGTGCCCTCGATCAAAACCATCGCGCCCAATCTCCCGGCCGAGGTCGCCCGCCTCATCGACCGCGCGCTGGCCTGGGATCGCCAGAGCCGATTCTCCGACGCCGAGCAAATGCAGGCCGCGGCACTCGAAGCATTGGCCTCGCAAGGCGGTGAGCCGCTCGGCGAAAAAGGCGGCAAGTCGCGCGGACTGGAGTTCGATCTCGTCGGCGCGCCGACGCGCGCTCCGCTGTCGCTCTCGCTCGGCGAGCGGCACCCGCCTTTCGGGCGCAGCGCGCCCGTGCGCGCCTTTTTTCGCAGTGTCGACCTCGCCCTCGCCTCGGCTGCCCAGAACGGCTTCGAGCACCCACAGACCGTCAGCTTGCTGCGCAACGCGGTCGATGCTTTTTCGGCCGGCACCGGCAGCCCGCACGACACGGAAAAGCCGGAAGGCTCCGCGCTGCCGGCGTCTGCGCTCGAGGTCGAAGCGCGCGTCTTCCATGTCGACGTCTTGCCGTACGGCTTCGTGTCCGACGGCGTGCTGGTGTGGGAGCCGAGTGCCTCCACGGTGCCGTACCGACTGTTCGAGAGCGGCGTGCGCAACCTCACCTTCGGCGAAGGCCTCACCGTCGAAGAGCTGCGCGAGTTTCTGGTGATTGCGACCAAGGAGCCCGGCAAGGACTTACCGCCGGACGACGACCTGCGCTCGGCCTTGTGGGAACGCGGTCTGGCGCACGTCACCGTCACTGCCCAGACGCGGCTGGCCACGGGCGTACTGGCCGATCGCGATCGGTTCCACGTCGAGCTGGCGGACGTGCGCGACATGGTGGCGGCGGCGGTGAACGAGCGCGCCGATGCGCTCGACTCCGGCACGCTCGACGCGACGCCTGGCTACCTCCTGGACCAGGAAACTCGTGACGCCGCGGCGCGGGAGCTGGCCCTCGGCACCGAAGAGTGGACGCTGCGTTACCTCGACGCGGCGTCGTTTTGCTACGCCCAGGCGTCGAGCGACAAGGAGCTCGCGCTGCTGCTCGGATCGTTGCACGAGTCGGCGCAGAGCCTGCTGTGGTCCGACCGACTCGTCACGGTGATCGGCGTCTATCACGGCATGTCGATGCGCCTTTCCGAGATTGCGCAGGGCGACAAGCGAACCGCGTTGCTGCGCGGTCTGGCCGAGGCCTTGTTCGGCGGAGACAACCTGGCGCTGGTGGCCAAGCTCGCCGGCAACAGCGTAGCCACGGGCACGTTGCTGGAGGCGCCGCTCGCGCTGCTCGGCACGTCGCTGGGCGCCTTGTCGGCGCCGCCGCCGCCGTCGCTGGAGTCGTACCCGTGACCGCGTCGTTGCCGGTCATGGCCAAGCCCGAGCTCCAAGCCCAGGTCGTCGTGGTGTTGCTCGAGCTGCGCGGTGTGCTCAAGTACGTGTGGGGTGGTGGCAGCATCGAAGGCGCCGCTTTCGACGAGCTGCGGGACCGCGCCTACGCCGCCCTGAGCGGCTACCTGCGCCGCGCCGAAGGGCCGTTCCGACTTGGCTTCGCGCTGCCCGAGGTGCTCCTGGACGGTCAGCTGCTGCGCGGTACCCGCGCCGCCTACGAAGCCGCGTACGAGCTCGGTCGGCAGCTCGAAGAGCTGGGAGGAACCGAGCTCACCATTGCGCCCGAGCTCACCTCCGCCGACTTCACCCGCGTCGTCGAGGCCATCGGCAAATCGCGCCGCGACGTTGCCGAGTTCTCGTCGCCGTCGCCCGCGTTCGTGCTTCGAGCCAGCAGCGACGGTCACGACGTCGACGATCACGAATCGGCCGAGCACGTGGCGCATGCGTATGCCGCCTCGGTCGTGGCGATGAGGCATCTGCTTGCAGAGCTCGAAGGCACGGCGTTGCTGCCGCCGCGTGCCAAGCGCGTCGGGCACGGTCTCGTCGATCTCTCGGGCGCCCGGTTGTCGTTGCTCACCGCCGCGGCCTCCGCGCGCGGCACGGGCAACGAGCCGGCTGGTCGCGCGGTCAATGCGGCCGTGTATGCGCTGGCCCTGATGCGGCAGATCTCCAGCGACCGACGTCTGCTGTCGCATGTCGCGATGGCGGCGCTGCTGTGCGAGGTCGGTCACGCGGACGACGGCAGTGGGGCCGGAGAGCACCACGGCGCGGTGCCGGCCCGCACGGTGGCGGCACTGATGGCGCTGGGGCGACTGAACGAAGCCTCCGTGGTGCGGACGGTGGTCGCGTTCGAAACGCACTGGCTCGAGTCAGGCCTCGGTCCTGTCTACGCGGGACGGCGGCGCTCCACGCTGGCCGCGCGCGTGCTGCGTGTGGTGCGCCGGTACCAGGCTCTCGTCGCGGCCGACGAGAGCGCCTCGGTATCCGCTCGGATCGATGCGCTCTACACGCAGTCGCTGGACGAGATCGAGCAGCTGCTCACCTGCGCGCTGGCTGCCGCGCTGCAGGTGCCGCAGCCAGCCGCCTCCCTCGACCCGCTCCTGGATCCGCCCGCCGAAGAAGCGATTCCGACCTCGTTGGCCGCCACCGCCGAGTACGCGTCGGCACTGGCGCTCGTCGCCCACGACTCGCCGCCCCCGTCGTCCGTGCTGAAAGTGGTCGACAGTGGATGGTCGATGCATCCGCCGCCGTCCGAGCTGCAAGCCGCGCCCGCCTCGGAGGTCGAGGCAGCTCCGGGCCCGGCCCCCATTCCGGAGGCGGCGCCCACTCTGCGGCCGGGGTCCGGGCGCGAGACCGCGCCGACTCCTTCCGCCGTCCCGCCGCCGCGGCGGAGGCCGACTGCGCAGGGCAACCTCGCGGCGCAGCCGATCCCACACGTGCTGCTCTACGCGCTCGACCAAGGGCTTACCGGCACGCTGGTTTTCGAAGAACCTGCCGCGGGCAACGCCGAGCCGGTGCTCCACCAGGTATTTTTGCTCGACGGCGCGCCGGCGCAGGCGCGCCTATCGCTCCGCGTCTCGCGTCTCGGCGAGGTCCTGGCGCGCCTCGGTCTCGTGTCGAGCGCGCACATCGAGGACTGGCTCGCGCAAGCCGCCGCCAAGCCGGGCACCCCCGAGGCCGCGATGCTACTCGGTGAGCTGCTCCTGTCGAAGTCGGTCCTCTCGAAAGAAGATCTGTCGCGGGCGCTCGAAGCGCAGCTGGTCGAGCGGCTCGCCGCCTTGGCCAAGCTCCCCAAGGGCACCACGTACTCGTTCTACGCCGACGAGAACCTGTTCGCGGATCAGCCGGGCGCCAGCGAGCTGCTGTCCACCAGCCCGCTCAATGCGCTGTTCGCCACGCTGCGCGGCTCGGTGGACGACGAGCGCATGATGGCCACGCTCAAGCGCATCTGGCGTATCCCGCTTGCCTTCCACCCCGACGCCGACCGCGAAGCGTACGCGCTCACCGGTGAGGAAGAAGCCGTGCTGGAACGCATCGAGCGCGGACGGCCGACGATCGACGAGCTGCTCGCCGATCGGCGCGTGTTGCGGCCTGCCGCGATCCAGTTCGTGTACTTTCTCGCCGTCACGCGGCAACTCACCTGGAAGGGCCAGAAGAAGGGCCCCATCCTCCCGCGCGGCGCCCGGCCCAAGTCGGTCTTTTCACCGCCACTGCCGCCACGCATCGCCCCGCTGCCAGACGACGGCCGCGTGCTTTCGGGGTTGCAGAGCACCAAGCCGCGCATCCGGGTTCGCATCCTCACGCCGAGTGGCTCGCGCATGGTCGAAGCGAGCATGCCCACACCGGCCGTCATGCGAGCCGTTCGACTCGATGGTGTCGGCCGTCCAGGCGAGGGCGCATCGGTCGCGGTGCCGCACCCGGCAGACAGCGGCTACGACGTCGACGTCGACGTCGACTCGGACGCTCCCGAAGTACCCACCGCGGATGCGCGCACGGCCGAGTACCGGGCAGCGCCCAGCAACGCGGCGCGCTTCCGGTCCGATCCGCCGGTCGACTTCGACCACCCGAACGTCGTCGACCCTGGTGCTGCTTTGGTTGCGCTGGTCACCGCGCTCCGCCTTGACGAAGAAGGCGATCGCGACGGCGCCTCCCGGTCGGTGCGACACGCCAGCACGCTCGATCCCGACGAGCCAGAGTACGCAGCGCGCTTGGCCCGACTCGAGAGGCCGAGGCCCGAAGGCGTGCAGACACGACTCGAAAAGCTCCGCGCCGAGCATCCCGGGCACCTGGTGGTCGAGCTCGAGTGGTCACGCCAGCAGCGCGAGCACGACAACTTGCAGAGCGCACTCGATGGCTATGGCGCGATCCTTGCGCGGGACATCGCGCACGCCGAGGCAGCGCGCTCCGTGTTCGAGCTGCACGAGCTGCTCGACGACGCTGCGCCTGCCAGCGTGTGAGGCCTACTGGACATCGAGGTGCAACGAACCGTCGACGGTGGCGTCGAGTGACGGAGTACGACTCGCCGTGCAGATGTCCATCCGGCTGCGGCGCTTGCCCCCGAAGTCGGCGCCCTCAACGCGAGGGCGCGTTCGCCAGCGGCGCCGTGCGTAACTTTTTCAGCACCAGTGCGCGCAGCGTCTTCATTTTCGGACTGCCCGCCGCGAGGGCCGCAGTACCGCCCTTGGCCACTTCGCGCGCCATGTCGGCGTAGGCGCGCCATTCTGGTGCGTCGGGCATGTGCAGGGCCAGCCGCAGCTCCTCGCCCAAGGCCAGCGCATCGGGCTGGCGGTACTCGAGGCGCTTGGCGAACGCACGGGCGAACACCTGCTCGAGCGCGTCCGAAGCGCCGGGCAAGAACGCGCCCAGTGGATGGGGCGGATCCTGCAGGTGGCCGAGGCGGATCAGCCACTCGGTCTTCCCTTCGACGTCGAAGGGAAGCCGCCCCGTCAGCATCTCGTAGAACACGATGGATGCAGAATACAAGTCACTGCGGCCGTCGAGCGGGAGGCCCTGGACTTGCTCCGGAGACATGTACGGGCCGGTCCCCGGCACCAGCTTGGTGTGATCTGCCACGGCCGGCGCGCCGCTTTGCTGGCGCGCAATCTCGGCAATGCCGTAGTCGGTGAGCTTCACCACTCCGTCCTTGCGTACGAGTACGTTCGATGGCTTCACGTCGCGGTGCACGATGCCCAGCTGGTGCGTGGCGGCGAGCGCGCCGAGCAGCTGCTGGAAATAAAACCAGGCCCGCGGCGGGTCGATGCCAGGTCCGCGGCCCGCGGCGCGTGCCGCGTGTCGTTGCAGGATCGTCTCGAGTGTGTCGCCGTCCACGAATTCCATGGCGAGCGCCATGGTCGACCCGATCTCGAAGAGCTCGCGAAACTGCGTGACGTTGGGGTGGTCGAGGAGCCGCAGCGCTTCGGCCTCCGCGAGAAAGAAGGAGCGCACCTCGCCGTCGTGGTGGCTGCCACCGCCGCGCAGGATCTTGAGCGCGTAGAGCTCGGGCGGCAGGTGCGCCTTGGGCCCGCGCGGATCGTAGAACAGCCAAGCGCGGTAGACGGTACCCATCGCGCCCGAGCCGAGCTCGCTGTCCACCACGTAACGCCCGTACCCGCGCTCGACCACGCTGCCTTGCGTCAACGTGGTCCGTTGCCGCCCGCCGAGCGGCTGCAGGCTGCCGCAGAACGAGCAAACGCGGAGATCCGACGCAATCTCTTGCTGGCAGCGGACGCACGCGCTCACGCCGTCATGATGGTGCATGGCATCGGGAAAGTCTCCTTTCGCGCGGGCAGGGCCGGCCCTAGGCTGAGGCGGGTGGAGATTCTCGCGCCACTCCCCGGCTTCCGCTACGTGTGGCTGGCCCCGGAACGCAGCCGCGGTCATTCGCTGCTGCCGTGGCTCGGACTCGGCACCGCCGGCGCCGGCGCCCTTGCCTCGCTGAGCCATCTCGGCGCCTACCCCGCACTCGTGACCGCCGGCTTCGCGTCGGTGGCGGCCGCTCTCTGGCGCAAACGCCGGTGCAGCGCCGAGGCCGCTCGCGTCGCGCTGGTGCCGTGGGGCGTTCTCGTCGAGACCGACGCCACCCTGCGCGCGCTGCTGTGGGCAAGCGTGGCAGAGGTCGACTGGGCGCCCGTCGGTTCCACCTGGGGCGGCATCTCCTCGATCTCGCACAGTCGCATTCGCATCGACACCCGGCTCGGCACCTATTCCGGCAGTTCCCTGGGCGAAGCGCCACTGGCCGGACTCGGTGCCCACCTGGCCGCGTACACCGAAGAGCAAGCGCACGTCCTCGCGCTCGATCTCGACGACGATGGGCGGGTCACGCTGGCCGAAGAGCCCGCCTGCGAGGCGGTGTGCCGCGCTGCGCGCGCGCTTTCTGGCACCGCGCAGCTGCGCGCGTATCTCGGTGTAGACAGCATCGATTACCGCGGCGAGCGCGGGCGCATCGTGAGTCACGAAGGCATCGCCAAGCTGCGCGGGATCTTGCGCGATCGCACCGTGCGCGTGCCAGACCGCCGCGGATTGGTCTGCGCCCTGGCGGGCGAGCTGAAGCTTGGGGCGTTGCTCGAGGATCTCTTCTACCTGGTGTCCTGCCCCAACCCCACGATCGCAGCGCTGGCCAAGCACGCGGCGTTGCAGGCCGGTGGCTCGCTTGTGCGCGCTGGCGGCCTCGACGAGGTGGCGCCGTTTTTGCACGGCGGCGACATCGAGTACCTGCGCGAAGCCGCCCTGGCGACCTAGCCTGGCTACTTCTTCTTCGGCGGCGCCGGCTTCTCGTACGGAACGGCGGACACGAAGCGCGTGACCCGGGGCGCCATGGGCGCCGCCAGCACGGACAGCGTAGCTTCGTCGTAGCGCTTGCGCAGCTCATGGTCGGTACCTGCAAGGTACATGGTTCCGCGGTCGGTATCGATCCCGGCGTACACGTCGGCGGCGCCCGCAGCGAGCAGGGCAGGCGCAAGATCGGTGGCTTTGGGCGAACGGGCCACCAGCAGCCGGCCGTCCTTGGCGAAGCCGAAGGCGATGGCAGCCGGTTTGGCGCCCGCGACGGCTGCGCCATTTGCCGCGAGCACTTGCACCTCGATGCGATCCGCGGCGGCGGGCTCCGGCGGCGTGGCGGTGGCCACGAGCTTGCCCGCTGCGTCGACCGTGAGCCAGGCGCGGTGCTCGCCGCCCGCAACCTCGCCCAGGCTCTCGCCGCCAACGAAAAGCCCACGCCGGGCGCGCCCGGCGCCCTTGCCGGTACCAGCGCCCAGTCCGAGGGCGAGCAGCACGCGGCTTCCGTCGGCTTCGGGCAGCTCGAGGGCTGCGCTGGACTCCGACTCGGTGCCGCCTGCACGCAACCGGTAGTCGACCCGGCCCGCGCCCACCGAGAGCAGCTCCACCGTCGCGATGCGTGCAGTATGCATTGCAGGCAAGAACTTCGGTGGCGGCGCCACCGCCATGGCGGTCCAGGCGATCGCCTCGGCGCCTTCGCGGGCGATCGGGAGCGGCGTGGGATCGCGAAGCAGCAAGTAGAAAAAGTCCTTCGGCGCGTACTCGATGTAGCGCTCCGGCGAGATCTCCATTTTGTTGGTCAGCAGCTCGCTCTTGTATTTGCGGCCCTTCAGCTCGTCGATGTGCGTGAAGACGAAGCCGGTGTGGTGCGGGTTCATGTCCAGGTGGATGCCGTAGGTGCAGCCCGCCATGCGCATCGCCTTGGCCAGCGTGTCGGCCGACACGTCGTCGCCCCAGGCGTACATCAGCTGGCCTTGCGCCGTTTGGCACACGCCGGAGCGCTCGGTCTGCATGCCGGTCTCGGGCAGAGTGAAGCCCCACTGCGTGCGCTTGGCCGGATTGAGCACGCCGTCCTCGACGAGCGGGTCGACGTTCTGCCGGAACGAAAGCAGATCGGCGTCGCTCGGTCCGCCGGTCTTCACGTCCTTGCCCCACGTGCCGAGCTGGACGGTGCCGTCTTTCATGGCGGCGATGGTGGCGGCGCCGGGCATGCCGGGCAGCAGAATGCGGCGCTCGACCATCATGCCGTAGCTGCCGTGCTCGGTCTTGAAGCCGCCGTTGAACGCGGCGGCGGTGCGCTTGTAAATCGCAGGATCGCGCGGCAGGCGCCCGGTTCCCTTGGGACCGCTCAGCGGCTCGGGATCTTCCACGCCGGCCTCCATGCCGAGCTCGAGCTGCCGCATGTCCATGGCGACGAACAGCACGCGCGCGTACGGTCTTTGCTCGTCTGGGCGCACGAAGGTGGTCAGGAAGGGCAGGGGCGCGTCCGGCGAGCGCAGGATCCACGGCTGCGTCGGCTCGGTCCAGTCGCCTTCGCCTGCTTCGGGCGTGGCCCACGGCGACGTGATCTTGGTCGGTGGCCACACCGGTTCTTTCTCGTTGAACGTGGCGGCCGGTAGCACGGCGGCTTCGAGCGCGGCCAGATCGGCCACCTTCTCGTCGCCGCCGGAGTGCGCGAGGCGGCGTGCCCGATCTTTCACCGCGAACACGCGGGCTTCCAGCCAGGCAATCGGGGCCGGGCCCACCCACGGCACCGCGCGCACGGTGTCGACTGCCCAAAAAATGAAGCGCTTGGGCAGGTGCCGCGCTGGCTCGACGTGAATGCCGGGAGGGGCCAGCTCGGGCTGCGTGAGGTCGAGCTCGAGATGCTCGCGCGCACCGCGCTCGATGTCGAGCGTAAGGCGCTGCCCCTCGAGTCGCACGTCGACGCCGTGGGCCGGCTCGTCGAACGCGATGTCGACGCGGCCGATGCCCTCCATGGAACCTGTATTCTGCAAGTTCGTGAAGGCGGCCATGGCCTTGTCGCTCAGGCTCTCGGTGAGATTTTGCGGGCCTTCGCCGGCGAGATCCAGCACGGTGACGGCCTGCTCGCTGTCGAACGAGAAGGTGGAGTACACGGCGCGACTGCCCGCCACTGCAAGCGCGTGCTCATCGCCGATGGGTGTGTCCGTGAGGTTGGTGTAGCCGCGCAGCTCGAGCGGCTTGCCCTCGAAGCTCACGCGAACGCGGGCGCGGTACACGTCGCGGGGGCCGGCGGGCGTGGCGCTGGCCAGAAACAGCATGCGCCGGCCCGCGATCGCATCGGCTACCACGCCGCGCGATGGCTCCCAGACGATGGTGTCGACGTGCTGCCCGATGGCCTGCTCGAGCGCCGCGCGCAGCTCGGGAGCGGAGGCGGCGTCGAGCTGCGGCCGCACGAGGCTGGAGCCCGCGCCGGCGGCGGCCGCGAACGCGAGAATCGGCAGCCGGTAGTTGTGGAGGAAAAACCGCACCATGAAGCAAAACGCAGCCGGGCTCGTCGTCGATTCCGGAACGCGCGCACGGCCCTAGCAGGGTACGCGGCAAAGGGAAAAGTACTGTCCTCGTTCGGCTTCGCAGTCACCTCCCGCGATGGCCGCGACCGCCGAGCACGAGGCCTGGCGAACGCGAAGGCGTACTGACGGCGCTGAGGCAACGCCCGGTTCTGCGAAGACAGAACATCGGACGGCGGAGGCGAGTCGTGGCTACGTTCGTGCACGTGGAAGAGCCAAGCCAGGAATCGGAATCTCCGTCTGCCGCGCGCGCCTCCGAGGTCACGCGCATGCTTGAGGTGTTTCGCGAACCGGGGCCCGGTCTTTCCGTGGTCGGCGTGAGCGGGCCCGGCGGGGTCGGCAAGAGTTTCTTGCTCGCGCACGTGCTCGATCAACTGGAACCCGTGAAGGCTGGGTACCTCGTGCTCCGCGCCGACGGCAGCAACCCGGACACCCGCAACGATTTCTTCGGCGTCGTGGATGCGCAGCTGTTTCGTCGCAGCCTCGACGCGCCCGCCGATGCGGCCAAGGACTACTTCCCGCGCCTGCGCGAGGTGGTGGCCGAGCATCGCAGCGTGACCGAGGAAGCGTTGCACGAGCTTGCCAAAAAGGGTGCGCCTGCCACCGTGCAAAATGCGGCGCGGCTGCTGCTGCGTACGGGCCGCGTGCTGAACACCGCCGGCTCGCTGCCGTCGCGCCGCATGCTCGACGTCGCAATGTCGGTGGACGACAAGGTCATCGCAGAGGGACTCGACGTGGCCTGGGATCTGGTGCGCGAGCTGAAAGGCCTGCGCGACTCCACCAAGCTGCCCGGGCCGCTGCGTGATCTTTTCGGCGTCACGCGGCGCAATCGGGTCAAACGCGATCTCTACGCCCTCACCGCCGCCGAGATCCGCACCGATCTTTCCGCTGCGCTCGCGGGGTACGAACGCGGCGATGCCAAGAAGCTCACGCAGGGGCGCATCGAGGGACTGAATCGCTTGCTGCTCGTGCTCGACGACTACGAGTCCAGCGCCGAGCTTTTGAGCGACTTCCTGGTCGGGGCGCTGGTACCGGCTTTGGCCACCGCGCCCTTTCAGACCGTGCTCGTGATTCTCGGGCGGGACGATCTGAAGGCCACCCACCCGGGCTGGGACCAGCATTGCCGGCGATACGTCAAGGAGCAGATCAAGCTCACCCCCTTCGACGAGAAGAGCACCTTCGAGCTGTTCGCTGCAGCTGGCATCGACCCGGCACGATGGCCTGCGCTGTTCGAAGCCACCCAGGGCTTCCCGTTCTTGATCAGCCTGGCCTGCGAAGAGGCCACCGAAGCCGAAGCCGAGTCGGTGGTGTTCTTGCGCCGCTTCTACGATCGCACCACCCGCTGGATGAGCGAGCGCGAACGCGACTGGTTCGAACGTGTATGCTACCTGGATCGCGTCGACGAGGACACGCTGCGTACGCTGTTCGCGGCGAACGAGGTGGCGGCCGTGCAAGATTGGTTCGAGCGCGAGCCCTCGGTGCGGGATCCCGCAGCGCCGTTCTTTCGCGTGCGGCCGATGGTGCGCGAAAAGGTCCTCCGCTACCTCGAGATTCGCCGGCCCAACCGCCACGAAGAGGTACGGCGGGCGGCGCTGGCGCGGAAGGTTTGAGCGGGGAGGCTACGCGTCGAGTACGGCTTGCATGTCCGCCGGCAGCTCTGCGGTGACGTCGAAGGTAAGCTCCGGATCGGGATCTTCATGGCGCAGGCGCTCGGCATGCAGCGCGTGCCGCTCGAGGCCTGGCGCGCCGATGCCACCGTAAAGCGTGTCGCCCCAGAGGGGATGGTCGATCGCGGCAAAGTGCGCACGGATCTGGTGGCGCAGCGCCATGCCCGCAGAGGCGCGCACCAGTGCCCGCGTGCCGTTGGTCTTGACCACGGAGTATTCGGTGGTCGCCGGGCGCGGCGCGTTGCGCATGACGTCCCGCGGGTGGATGCAGGCCAGCACGCGCTTCTGATCCTTCGGGTGATTGGCGAGCGGGTACGAGATGGTTCCCTTTTCCATCATGTCTTCGGACGAAACGATCAGCAGGTAGTGCTTGTCGACCGTACCGGCTTCCATGGCCGCCCGCAGCGTGCCGAACGCCTCGGCGTTCTTGGCGACGACGAGCAGGCCGCTCGTGTCGTTGTCGAGACGGTGCAGCAGACCGGGCTCGCGCTCGCCATAGCCGACGCCGGCGAGCTCCGGATAGTGACCAACCAGCGCATTGGCCAGCGTGCCGGTTTCCCCCGCACGGATCGGTGCGGTCGGTGTCTTGGCGGGCTTGTACACAACGAGCAGCTTGGTGGTTTCGAAGCGCACGTCGAGCGGCGCGTCGGGCGTGGGCACGCAGGCGCCGGTCGATTCGAGGTCGTCGGATTCGACGCGGAGCGAGTCGCCTGCAGCCACCGACGTGCCCTTGGCGGCGCGGCGGCCGTTGACGCGTACGAGACCTTCTTCGATCGCGCGTTTCACCTTGGCGCGCGAGGCGTTCGGCAGAAGCGTGACGAGCGCCTTGTCGAGGCGCGCTCCGTCGAGATCGGCGGTGACGGTGATGTCGGCGCTCACTGGACAGCGCCCGTCGCGGGGGCCGCCAGGTCGGGCGTGTTGTCGGCTTCGGAATCGCCGGCTTCTGCTGCGTCTTCCGGTTTCTTCTTCGAGGAGCCGTCGTGCACGTCGCTGGTGCCGATGTCGTGGGAATCGGCCTGGGGGCTGGGCTTGTCGTACTTGGGCGCTTCGCCAGGACGCGAGTAGTCGACCCAGTAGTCCGACTGATCGCGCACGTCCATGTGGATGAAAACGCTGTTCGGGT
>JAYUXI010000104.1:0-5097 GCA_043753085.1 Myxococcales bacterium
CTCGTGCTGGCCTCCGGCCCGGTAGCAGAGCCGTTGCGGGTCAGCGGCCTCGACGCAGGGGCAGACCGCGTGCGCGTAGAATCCACCACTCTCGACGCCAGCGCTCGATTGGCAGGGAGCGCCCAACACGCCGTGCATGCCCGCGCAGTCCGACACGTATTCGGACAAGTACACCATGTGCCGCGGCGGCACCTGGGTGTGTCGGGGCGAGCGCGGCTTCTCGCGAGAGTGCAGCGACCATTGCGAGCCGATCAATGATCTCTCGTGCTCGGCGTGCGGCGTTCGCTGCGCCGGCGACGAACACAGTGCCCGCGATCGGGATGGCTCGGCACGCTGCGAGCTATGCAACTTCGGCTCGACTCGGTGCTCCCTCGGGTCAGGCACGAGCGCGTGCGTCAACCTAGAGATGGATTGGTCGCACTGCGGAAGCTGCGGCCACTACTGCGCCGGTGGTGGGAGTTGCGTGAATGGCACCTGCAGGTGACACTCGGATCATCGGAAGTTCTGCGTTGCCCAGCCGCGTGCACCGGTGGTGCTGAACCCGCAGGCCACCTCGCTGAAGTATTGCGCGCTCATGTTCACGTAGTGTCCGCAGACGCTGAACTCGCAGCCCGGGCACGCCTGCGACGCGCCCTGTGAGGCGGCGCACGCATCACAACCGCTGCAGGCCGGACGGTCCTTCTCGCTCCACATCAATTCGAGACACGCCTCGATGCCGTCGGCGCCTTGGCCCAGGCACTCGTCCTGGCCGTACCCATTGCACGCGCCTCCCGCGCTCCACGCTTGGTGCGGCACGCCGCTCTGCTCGTCGCTGGAAGCCTGCGCATCCACGCAGCTCTCGACGCCAGACCAGTAGGTGTAAGGCGCAAGCGATCGGGTGGCGCGCAGCAGATTGATCCGATCGAGGCATCGCACCCTGTACGGCGCGAATTCGTCGGTTGGATCAAGCGCGCCACTGCTGCTGCTCGCGCCGCCCGACGAGCTGGCGGCCGCATCGGGCTCTGCGGCAGTGTTGCCCGGGACGGAAGGCGAACTGGAATCCGCGGGACCGTCGCGGCCGGCATCGCGTACTCGAGACACCCCGCCATCTCTGCGCGGCGTTTCGTCGCCGACGACGAGCGAGTCGTGCACCGGTGCGAAACAAGCGGCGATCGCCAGCGCGCCCATCGTGCTCAACGTGTTTCGATACAGCATGCCAGGGTCTAGCACGCGTCGTGCCGGGCCAAGCCGGGCCTCTGCCTGCCTTGCATCACGGCGATCACCCGAATCGCAACCTCGACGTGCAAGAAGCCGATGACGTAAGGGAAGCGCGCGAGCAGGATCCGATGGATCGCGCTCTTGGAGTCGGCTCCGGAAAAACGCGTTCCCAGATTGGGTAAAACCGCGAGCTGCTTGAGCCGCACATCGAGCGCCTCGAGAAACTCGTCGCCGAGTCCTCGTCGCTTCTCGTCGTACCAGCCCGCTGCGCTCCGAATCTCGGCGAGCGCCTCGTCGTGAAAGCCAAGCTCGAGGCTCATCCGCCTCGCTGTGCACGCAGACTGCGCTCTACCTCCGCACGGACCTCATCAAAGCTGCGGCCGCACCACTTGGGATCGCTCGCCTCGGCAGCCCGGCGCTCGAGCTCCACGACCCACTCCTCGTCAGTGCGCGTGGCGGGCGGAGCGTCGAGCTTCATAAGCCATAAGCAGCTTCGCGGCGAAAGCATCACGGTCTTCGGCCCGGAGCTCGAGCACCTCATCAAGAAGCTTCTGTGCGCGCGTTCAAGCTCGAAGGGTTGCGCAAGAGCGAAGCCCACGCGACCAGCTCTGGAGCTCAATGCCGTTTGGTGCCGTCGAACGCCGGTCTCTGCGATCTCCGCGCGGCGCTCCTTTGGCAAGGGTTTGGTCCTTGGAGGCGTGTCCGGCTAGGTGCCACTCCGCGCGCCTGCGCGTGGCGGCGCAGTCTTTTCCGAGCACGCCGTCCGCGAGATGCTCGACCTCGATGGCGATGGCAAAGTCGTCGGTTTTCTGAACGAGAACGCCATGAGCGCGTCCCCGCCGCCCTCGCCCTCGTAGCGCAGTGCTTGCAGTCGCTGCTTGGTCCAACACACGGCCATCAGATGCCCGTCAAGTGCCCAAGCAAATGTTCCTAGGCAAGAATATGCCCGTGCGAACCATTGGGCGGCCTTTCCGTCAAATGGCTCCTCATCAGCCGCCTCCGCTTTTGGGCGCGTTCGTGCCGCGCGCCCACCACGACATGTAGCGGCGCTCTGGTCTTCTCGGCACCCTCATCCTCCAGAACGATCAGGCCCGCCTGCAGCGCGTCTCGTATGAGGCGCGTAGGTAATTCAAGTGAGTTTTCGGTGGAAGGCGGTGCACACGTACCGGCCGGTGTACTGCAGTAAGGGTCTGCGGGCGGCCTAACCGGAGCGCGTTTGGGGCGCTTGCACTCGAACAGTACCTCGCACCTGGGCAGGCGCACATCACGTTCTTCGACCAGAATGCCAGCGCAGCAGATTACCCAGGCGTGGAGTACGGCGTCCAAGAGCGAGCATGCCGCGCGCTCGAGCGCCTAAGAATGCTCGAGCAAGCGCTGCTCCGCGCAAACCCATGCACCGAGCTGGCGTCCTATCAAGTGCGACACGGCAAGCGCTTTCGTACCGTGCGTTGCAACCCGCACGGTGAAGGCGGTCGAAACGGCTTCCGATCGCGGGGTGTGTGCGTGTCCGGCGAGCAAGGCCTCGGCAAGACGCCGTTTTCCTTCGAGCTCGACCTGCTCGTCGCTGCCGACGGGGTCCGGTCCGTATCACGCTCCACCCTGTTTCCGTCCGTGGCCACGCCTCACGATCGGGGTTTTTCTTGCATCTACATGCTGTCGAAGGGACATCAGAGACGGCCCCACCAGGGTTCCTGGCGCGCGCCAACAGCGGCCGAAACGATCTGGTAATCCGAGGCGCACCCGCGAGGATCCGGAGCCGAGCACGGTTGCGTCTACGCGCCCCCGCGAAATCCTGTTCGGCGCGGCGGTGATCCCCGGCATCGTGTTGGTGCTCGGCGGCATTCCGACCGGCATACGCCTCGGCTTCTTCATCGGTATCGCCTCGGCATTTTTCGTGTCCATCTTCGCGTCGCTGAACAAGCGCTTCATTGATGACGCAGACGCGCTTGCCGTCACGTGCGTCGAGCTCGGTGCCGGCGCCTGCATGCTCCTCGCCATCGCCGTGATCGTCCCCCACCAAGGCGCCGCGCTGCCGTTGCCGGATCTGCGCAATGCGGCGCTCCTCGCGGTCTTCGCCACAGTGTGCACGATCTTTCCCCTCGCGCTGTCACTGGTCGCGTTGCGCCAGCTCACCGCGTTCTCCGCGCAGCTCGCGGTGAATCTGGAGCCGGTCTACGCGCTCGTGTTCGGTATCGCGCTGCCCGGGGAGCAGCACCAGCTCGATGCACGATTCTACTTCGGGTTCACCATGCTGCTCGCGGCGGTGTTCGCCCACACGCTCTTGGTAGCGAGGGCTCCTGCCCGTGCCAAATCGAGCTGAGCGCGAGCGAAGCGCTGCGATCCGATGCGCTCGGGTGCTACCTTGATACGCGTGAAGACCACACGCATCGCTGGGCTGTTCGTCTTGTTCGTTGGCGGTTGCCAGCGCGACGCTTCCCCACTGGCACCGCGCAGCGCCGAGGCATCCGCGCCAGCAGCCAGCGCCGCGATGGTCGCCTTGGATGCGGGAGCAGGGGCTGCGGCGAGCGCCCCCGTGGTGATCACCGTGCTGGGCCTTGGCCGCTTCGAGGTCGCGGCGCCGGCCAAGGCTACCGTGCGCACGGTGGCCCGGCTCGAGCGCCGCGGCGCCGACGGCGCGTGGTCGCCACCAGCCGATGCCGAGCTCGATCTCGGCAAGGGCTATCGCTTGCTCGAGCGCTGCGACGATCCCGCGCCGGCTTGCATCGACGTGACCACTCCGTTGCAGCCGGTGGCGTGGACCGGTCTCGACTGCAGTGCACAATGCAACCATTCTTGCCGCGCCAATCGCTGGGTGGGGCCCGGCACGTTTCGCCTGGTAGTGCTCAGCTGCGATGGCGCCACCAGCACAGCGGGCCCGGCCTTCGAGGTGCCTGGCACGGACTTCAGCGACGAACCGGCCTTCGCGCGCTGGGGCCTGGCCACGCACTTGCTCCGTGGCAGCGTGGCACGCCTGGAGCTGCCGGATGGAAAGTGGGACGCAAAAGCACACGGCACGGGAGTGATCGCTGGCTTCACGGTGCGCCCGGCTACCGAGCACGCGCTGGCTCCCGCAGACGTCGAGGAGATCGCCAAGTTGCTGCAGAACCCGCATGGCTACGACGATCAGGTGCTGAAGCGGTGCCAGATGGAAGCCACGGTGGGCTTTCGGCTCACGCGCCAGCTTCCCACCACCGGGGCGCCGCGCGAAGAAATCCTGGACCTCGGGATCGACCTGCACTGCTCGAAGTTCTTCGCGGCGCGCGGCGAAGGACCGAACCGTTATGTGCATAGTACGCATTTCGACCCGTCGCACGCGTCCTTCGTGGCGCTGGTCAAACGTCTCTTTCCAGACGACGCGCAGCTCAGGAAACTGCGCTGAGCGTCCCTCGGCGAAAATCGGCCGAGCCGCCGTAAAGATCTGGCGCGGGGCCGGGACTGTACTGGATGTGGAGCACGTGGCCTCCTTCGAGAGGAAGGTGACTCCGTCGAGCCAGAGGGCGAGGGAGCCAGCGACGGGCTCGCAGAGCTCGCCGCCTCGGCGGCCTCGGGCACCTCGCCGCCGGCGTGTCCCGAGTGGCGCCGCGGCGGGCTGGCGCACGCGCAGCGTGCACTGGCGTTCGAGCGCCCACTGTGTGCCAGTCTCGATGGTCTCACGCTGCATGCCGCGACCCGCGCTGGAGGCCTCGACGAGCCCGTGCGCGAGGCGCTGCTGAAGTACATCCTTCGGCCCGCCGTTGCGCAGGAGCCCCCCGTCGGGGATCACGAAGCGCGTCGCATCACGAAAAGGCCGGACGGACTGATTCGCCCGAGCCGCAAGAGCAGCCGCAAGAGGAGACTCCGCGTCGCCGGGCGTATCGGCCGTGGGCCGAGCTGTTGATGCGTACGTTCGGGGTCGACGTG
>JAYUXI010000105.1:0-2004 GCA_043753085.1 Myxococcales bacterium
GCCGACGTGACCAGCTCGAGGCTGGTGCCGCGCCCCTCGGCGTACGACGCACGGGTCAGGCGGTCGTTCTCCAGCGCAAGCTCGCGTGTCTTTTCCGACACGCGCAGGTTGTTCTCCGACACGGCGACGCTGCGCAAGGCCTGCACGGCTTCGATGGTGGCCCTGCGCCGCTGCGCCTCGAGCCGCAGCAGCGCCTGGTCGAGCTGGGCGTTGGTGTCACGCAGGTTGCCGTAGCGCGCGCCGCCGTCCCAGATGGGGATGGTGAGCAGCGCCTGCACGTTCCAGAGCGTGCGCGGCAACGTACCGGTGTTCTGCGACGTGGTGCCGAGGGAGCTGGCGAGTGCCACGCTGGGCAAGAACTGCCAGCGTACGTCGTTGACGTTGCGCGCGCCGACCTCGGCCCGGGTCTTCAGCGCTGCGATGTCCGCGCGCGAGTCCACCGTGTCCGTGGTCTTGCAGCTGCCGAGTGCGCCCTTCGCGATCTCGTCCAGCTTCATGTTCTGCGGCACGCCGATGGCCTGCGGAAAGCCGAGCGCGAGACCGAGCGACTCGCGCGCCTGGCGCAGGGACTCGTCGCCGGAGACCAGCGTGCTGCGAGTGGCTTCGGCGTCTTGTTGGGCGCGGACCACGTCGAGCCCGTTGCCTGCGCCGAGCGTCTGCCGGCGCTCGGTGAGGGCGAGGCGCTCGAGCGCGTTGTGCAGCGCGATGCGATTGAGCTCGGCGACGCGCTCGGCCGTGTAAACCGATACGACGGCGCTGGCCAGGCCGAGCACCAGCGTGCGCTTGATGTCCGAGGTGGTCTGCTGCGCCGCCTTGACGTTCTTGCGCCCCGTGCCGACGCCGTACCAGACGCGGACGTTGATCAGGGGCATCTGGCCGGTGACGTTGCCGGACAGTATGTTCGGCACCGGCACGCTGATCGGGCTGAAGCGCGGCGTCCCGTCGGGGTTGGTGCCTTCGAGCTGGGTCGCGGGGTTGGTGATGAAGTTGTGCGTCCCGGTCGCGCCCACGTTGATGGTGGGCAGCGCCGCGGCCAGCGCCACGCGTGCTTGGCCCTCGGCCCGCTCGACGTCGGCCAACGCGATGGCCAGATCGATGGAGCGTGTGCGCAGAAGGCTCCGCGCGTCGTTCCAATCCTTCAACGTGCGCGCGGCCGGCGGAAGCGGCGCCAGCATGGGATCGTCGACCTCGGGGGCCTTGGGCGCCGCGGTCGTTGCGGTCGCTGCACCGGCCTTGGTATCCGAGCCGTCGGCGCGGCGCCTGGGCGCGTTTGGTGTGCCGTTCGGCGCCACGGTGAGCGGCGCATGGGGCGGAGCGGCCGGGGTGGTTCCGGGAGGCGCTGCCCAGACCGGGCCGGCCAGCAGGCAAACCATCGAACCGAGCAATCCCCGTACCATCACCTTTCGCATGCCCCCGGTGTAGCAGGGCTCGTGAAGCGGGGGTTGCGGGAAGAAAGGCCGAAGTGGCCTCAGGCGTCGAAGGCGGCGCCGAGCGCAGCATCGCGCTTGCGCATGGCCGCGAGCGCGACGCGGAAGGGGGCCGCGACTTCTGCCGCTCCGAGCGGGAGATGCGCACACTGCACCACCCGCCATGCGATCGCCGCGGCGGTCACGCGCAGATCACGCTCGCTGCTGGCGTTCTCCAGCAGCATGATCTCGGTTGCCATGGTGAGCGCTGCTTCGACCTCGTAGTCGCCGAAGGGCAAGTGCCGCAGGCCTTCGTGCAGCGCCGCGAAAAGCCGGGGCTCGCCCGCGCTCCTGCGACGCGTGGGCCGCGGCGCGGTGGCCGCCAGGGTGGCATCCTCGAGTGCTTCGGGCTTGCGCCGGACCGCGCCGAAACCGCGCAGTCCGGCTTCGCTGTGCCGATCGGCGAGGGTGTGGACCAGCTTGCGGAGCTTGGATTGGGTGGCGCCCTCGGCCGTGGTTTCGGACACGAGCAACAGGGCACGCCCGGTGCGCCCGGTGCGCACGAGCGCGTGCAGAAGCGAGGCCAGTATGTCGAGGC
>JAYUXI010000106.1:0-1998 GCA_043753085.1 Myxococcales bacterium
AGGCCCTCGCTCACCGCGTCGAGCACCGAGCGCCCACCAGGGTGAACCATCCACGCGTCGACCGAGCTGGCGTTCGGCAGCAGCGACGCGCCTTCGCGCAGGGCGCGCTGGAGCGTGGCCGGTACCTTGCCGGAGAGCACCATGTCGAACCCTTGGTCGCGGATGGTCCAGGTGATCAGGTCGGGCTCGTCGGCCACCAGCAGCGTCTTGAAGGAGTCGAGCGCCAGCCCCTCTTCTTTGGCCGAGACGAACGCGGCGGCCGCACCGTCGCCGAACAGCGAAAAGGCCAGGATCTTTTCAAGCTCGTGGGTCTCCTGGAAGTGCAACGTGCACAGCTCGACGCACACGACCAGCACCTTGGCCTCGGGCTCGGAGCGCACGATGTGACGTGCGAGCTTGAGGCCGTTCATCGCGGCGTAGCAGCCCATGAAGCCGACCATCGTGCGCTCGACGTCTGGCCGAAGCCCGAGCCGCCCAACCAGCGCGAGGTCGAGTCCAGGGGCCACGAAGCCGGTGCAGCTGACCACGATCAGATGCGTGACCTCGCGGATGGCCTCGCCGAGGCCCAGATCCCGGACCGCGCGCTCGGCGAGGGCGGGGGCCTGGTGCTCGTAGAGCTTCATGCGCGCTCCCGTGCTTGGGTATGCGCCCGGCCTGTAGAACTCGGTGCGGTCGACGGATCGTGTGGGGTCGGTGGCGGCGCCTACATCGGGCTCGAGCACGCTCCAGCGCTTTTCGATACCGCTGCGGTCGACCATGCGCCGGAGCAGCGCGCGATCTCGTTTGGTCTCGAGCAGCGAGTCGGCGACGCGGACGAAGGTGTCGTGCACTTGCCACGGCGGTACCGCAACACCGACTCGGTTCAGGCACGCGACCATCGCGGGGCAACCTGACCCTGGCCACCGCCTGCGTCAAGTGCGTGCTAGAAAACCAGGCACGTGAATCCCGACTACGTCACCGACGTTGCCTACGTGCGCAACTTCGAGGGAGATCTTGGGCCGCCGCGCCTGCGCTTGGTGGCGGCGCTGAACGGGTTTCCGCCGCCGCCTGCGGTCGACTTCGCCTATTGCGAGCTCGGCTTTGGTCACGGCGATACCCTGGTCGCACTCGCCGCCGCGAATCCGCGCGCCCGTTTCGTCGGCGTCGACTTCATCGACGAGCACGTCGCATTCGCGCGCGGTCTTGCCAAAAAGGGCGGGGTCGACAACTTCGAGGTGCACCAGCTCGATTTTTCGGAGCTGCCCCAGCACGACCTCGGTGCGTTCGACTTCGTCGTCGCCCATGGCGTGCTCAGCTGGGTCGGTCCCGACAAGCGCCAGGCCGTGTTCGACTTCGCGTCGTCACGACTGAGGCCAGGCGGCATCTTGTACGTGAGCTACAACGCCATGCCCGGTTGGGCAGCGATCGAGCCCTTGCGCCAGCTTCTACGAAGCGGCGCCGCGGCCGACGGAACCCTCGAGCGTGCCCGCCAAGGCCTTGCGCTGGCCAAGCGCATGGCGGACGCCAACGCCGAGTACTTCCAGCAGAATCCGCCGGCACGCGCGATGCTGGGCACGCTCGAAAAGCTCGGACTCTCGTACCTCGCGCACGAGTACCTGCACGCGCACTGGGATCCCATGTACTTTGCACAGGTCGCGCGCGAGCTGGCGGCGTGGGATCTGCACTTTGCCGGCGTGCAGCCGCTCTTTTTGAACTTTCGCGATCTGAGCGTGCCGGCCAGCACGCTGCCGCTTTTCGAAGACGTCACCGAACGCGGCGCGTTCGAGAGCCTGAAGGACTTTGCCATCAACGAGTACTTCCGCCGCGACGTCTACGTCAAAGGCCGGCCGGCTCGAGCCGCCGCCGTCACCGACGCGTACCTCGATCAGACGCCGTTCGGCGCCCCGGTCGAGGGCGTGCCCGCCCAGCGCGACGTGGTTTTGCGCCACCACACCATGCACTTCGAAGGCGCCGTCTTCGACGCGCTCCTGTCGGCGCTGGCGGAGGGCGCGCAGACTG
>JAYUXI010000107.1:0-1997 GCA_043753085.1 Myxococcales bacterium
GATCGCACCAATCGGCAGGAGCAAGAAGCCACCCAGGTCGGCGAGCTCGACTTGCTCGAGGAGACCACCCTCGAAGCCGAAGGGATCCGTCCGGCCACCACGCCGCCGCCGCTGCCCGCGATGCGGCCGTCCGTAGCGAAGCTGGCCGCCGCGCCGCCGCGCCCGAAGCTCACTACGTCCAGCGGCATGCCCGCCCTACCGCGGCCGGCGGCGGCCAGCCAGGCCCATCTGCAGGCCATCCCCGGGACCGCTCCCCCGGGCCCGCTCACCGAGCCCGCACCGCCGCCCGGCCTCATGACCGAGCGCCCCGCCGCAACTTTTGCCGCGGAGCTCGCGCCGCTCTTGGAGCAAATGCCGCAGTCCGAGCGCATCCCGCGGGTCCGGGAGTCGTCCGGGCGCATCGGGTTGCTCGAATGGAGCGCCACGCCGTCGAGCGAGATACTGGGCGCGCCTGGGTTGCTCGAGGCCAACCCGCTCGTGCAAGCGGCATCGCCTGCTCGCCACGGCCAGCTTGGAGGGCACACGCTGCCGCTGCTCGCTCCGATGGATCCCTTTGCGCCGGCGGCCACGCCTGCCGTCGTCGAAACTGCCGATGCACCCAAAGACGCGGCCGCGGCATTGTTCGGCGGCACGCCCGCGCCTCCGAGGCTGCCACCGGTCTCGCCCGCGGGCACGCCGCCGAGCGGCAGCGGTTTTCCGGCGGCAGCCCACGCCGTCGGCAGTGGCTACCCGCCCGCGTCACGGCCGTCGCAGCTGAGCATCGAAACGTTCGGTACCTTCCCGAGCAAGGCGGTGGCCGCTGCGCCGCCGTCGCGCGGGGCTTCGCGCCTCGGGTACGCGCTGTTGTTGCTGGTGGGCGCCGGATTTGGCGTCGGGCTGTACTTCATGGCCAACGACAAGCTGAACGCCAAACCCGCGCCGCGCCCCCCTGCCAGTGCAGTGGTAGCGCGGTCCGCGGCCGCCAGCAGCGCGCCGGTGGTCACGGCGTCGCCCACACCATCGGCGATGCCCGTGCATTCTGCACCGAGCGCGCCGTCTTTCGCGGACAAACCCGTCGCGGACAAACCCGTCGCCGACAAGCCCGTCGCCGACAAACCCGTCGCCGACAAACCCGTCGCGGCAAAGCCGGCAGAGCCATCCGCACGCAGCGACAGGCACGGAGCGCTGGATACCTCGGGCGTCCCCGGCGATCGCCGCATCTGGGTCGACGACAAGCTGCTCGGTCAGACCGGCGGCACCCTCACGGCGCCATGCGGGCTGCACAGCGTCAAGATCGGCAGCGGCGGAACTCCGCACGACGTGATGATTCCGTGCGGCGGCAGCGTCACCGTGCGGTAGCCGCAAAGCCCTCACGGATTCTCCCTGACTCCGGAACTGGCTCCGCCGGCGTTCGCACGTGCGCCTGAGTCCGCACGTGCGTCGACTCACGGACACTCAGGGCTGGGGCGCTAGCTCTTGGGCCCACACGGCGTCGGCCCAGATCGCGCCACCTCTGTCGGTCGGGTGGATCTTGTCCTTGGCCCGCGGGATCGACGTGACCGTGCCGCCATCGGGTAGAACGGTTTGCATCGTGCGCGTGTCGAAGAAGCGGCACGGCGCCACGTTCGCGGCGAGCATGTCGACGAACTTCTGGAAGTTTGCGGCGGAGTGCGGAAATTCGGCCTTGGTGAAGGGTGGTGGGCTGATCCACAGGCACGGAGTCGAGCCGATCTTCGCGACGATGGCTTTCACGTGCGGCACCAAGAGCTCGGGCGTTGCCGCGAACGAGTCGTTGGCGCCCAGCGAGACCATGACGAGATCGGGCTCGTACTTTTTGAGGAGGTTGCCGAAGTGTGGCTGCTGGTGGAACATCGACAGGTTCGCGCTGACCCAGCTGTCGCTTTTGAAGGCCTTCGCGCCGGCATCCCTGAATCGTGCTTCGAGCGCTCGCGTGAGGCCCGCCGAGCCTCCTACCATCGAATCGCCTGCGTGGAGGATGGTCGCGCCCGCGACTTCGG
>JAYUXI010000108.1:0-1994 GCA_043753085.1 Myxococcales bacterium
TGCTGCACTCGATCCTGGGCACCGGCACCAACACCTTTGCGATGCCGAAGGAGAAGATCCCGGCGCTGCGCGCGCTGCTGTCGGACTTCGACTGGCGCCACGTCGAGGTCTTTCCTTCCGTCTTGCGCCTGCTCTACGATCTCCCGCTGCGACGCGAGCTGCGTGAAAGCGTCGATCGGCTCGACCGCCTGCGTTCGATCCGACTGCACCGGGTCATCGACAACGCTGTTATCGAGCTGCCTGCCGCCGATCTGTTCATCCAGCTGAACTACCAGCTGGTCCACTTCATCGACTTTCTTCCGGTGGCCAACTGGGGTCGCTACGCGGGCGAAAGTGCGTTCGTGCTGTTTCGTGATCTTCGCGATCTGCTTGCCCGTGCCCACCGCCTGTCGGCAACAGTGCACTATGCACCGAGCAGCGAGGGGTGGTTCGATGCCGAGTTCGACGGCGTGGCAGCATTGGTTTCGGCGCTCGTGCCTGGCAAGCTGAGCGAGACGCTGGGGGCCAAGCAGGTGCGCAAGTTCTCCGCCGCAATCGGTCACGACATGAGCTACGAGCTGCTCTGGAGCGATTCGTAGGCGGCGAGCGCCTCGGAGCTCACGGATCGAACGAGACGTGGACGTGGTCGAAATGGTTCTCCGTGTTCGAGCCACGGTTCGACATGCCGCGCCAGCCGCGTCCGTCGGCGCTGTTGATGCGCTGGCGCCAGATCACGTAGTACAGCTTGTAGTCACGCTCGTTCTCGAGGGCAAAGCCGGCGATGTTGTCGCCGCGCGTGCGCTCGGTGCCGCCGGCGACGCTGCCGTATCGCGACATCATCATGTCGACTGCGCGCGTGCGGCTCGGATCGTGTCCCTCGCGCGTGCCCAGCTCGTAGGGGCAGCCGTGGCGGCCGCACGAATCGTCGACGAAGCGCTGCGCGTGCGCGACCACGGGTCCGCCGCCGACGCGCACCGTCGCCGACGGGCTGCCGCTGCCGCTGCCGCCGGTGGCGTTCGGCGCGATCAGGTAGTTGCCGTGGGCCCAGCCGGTTCGCGAGCCGTACTTCACCTGGTACCAGGCCCCCGACGGCTGCGAGGTCACCACCGAAACGCTCGAGCCTCGCGGCATCGTCAGCAGGATGCCGGCATTGGTGGAAGCGCCGCTGCGCAGGTTCAGGTTGGCGCTGGTTCGCAACGTGGAGGCCACCGGGCGGCTGCCGGTCAGCGCGTCAGCGCTCACCGCGCTCTCCTCGTCGGCGCCGCTCACCTCGGTGCTCTCGGGCGTTTCCGCAGCGCCGCAGCCACCGAGGGCGAGGGTGAGGACGGCAAGACCGGAGAGCAGGGTACCGAGGTGCGCCATGCCCTTGACTCAGCAGCCGCCGTGCCATGCGTCCCCGACGCAATTGTGCGCCGTGGTCGAACTTGCCGAGCAAATGGGCGCGGTTTCGCGCGTCTCTTTCCAGCGGTACCCGAGCATCCGTCGATCCAGGGAGTGGATCGGCGGCGCAGGCCCACCAGCGCATGTTTGCAAAGTGCAATGAGTGTGGGCGGCTCGGCTCGGTGGTACGGTGTGGCGTCGTGCGACGTGCTGCGCTCCTTGGACTCTCGATGGCCGCGCTCGTCGGCGCCAGCGCGTGGTGGCTCGGCTCCGGGCGCGATGCGGGGCGTTCCGCGCCTCGTGCCAGCGCGCCCGCGACTGCGCCCTCGGCGCCGGACGCGTTCGAGCAGCTGGCGCCGGGGTCCACCGAGGTCGTGGTGCTCGATGCGCAAGCCGTGCGGCCTCCGAGTGGTGTGCAGGCGACCCTTGCATGGGGCCGTTGTCCCAGCTGCCTCGGCAAACCGGAACAGGGCGAAGGACACGGAGAGACGCCGCTGCGGCTGGCAGTGGACGCCGAAGGCCGGCCCCTTCTGCTGGACGGCAAGAACCAGCGTGCCCTGCGCCTCGGTCCCGACGGCAAGCCCGCCGGCACCGTTGCCTTGCCGTTTGCCCCGCGCGATTTGACCACGGGCAAA
>JAYUXI010000109.1:0-1992 GCA_043753085.1 Myxococcales bacterium
GGCACGATTTGTGTGCCGGTGACGTCGTTGATCCAGACGTTGAGCGGCGTGCCCCAGAAGCGCTCGCGCGACAGCGCCCAGTCGACGTTGTTCGCCAGAAAGTCCCCGAAGCGACCTGTCTTGACGTGCTCGGGCAGCCAGTTGACTTGCTGGTTGTTGGCGATGGCTTCGTCGATCTTGGCGGTGGTGCGGATGTACCAGGCGGGCCGCGCATACTGGATGAGCGGATCTTCGTCGCTGCGCCAGCAAAACGGATACTCGTGCCGGTACAGCTCGTGGTGGACCAGGAGGCCGCGGTGCGCGAGCTCCTTCTGGATGTCCTTGTCGGCCTCTTTGACCCAGCGCCCGCCGTACGGGGCGAACTCCGGGATGAACGTGCCGTCGGGATTGACGGCGCAGAGCAGCGGCAGATCCGAGTGCAGCGCGAGAAGCCGGCGGAACAGCGCGTGGTCGTCTTCACCGAAGGCGGGCGCGAGGTGCACCACGCCGGTGCCGCTGTCCAGTGTGACGAAGTCGGCCGCGACCACGCGGTGCAGCGCCGGATGCAGGACGTCTTCGTACAGATCGAACGGCGGCTGGTAGTGTACGCCGACGAGGCGCTTGCCAGAGAACGTGGCAAGGACCTTGCTCTCCCGCTTGGTCTTCATTGCCAGCGGCGCAAGCAGCGCTTCCGCGACGACGATGCGCTCTTCGCCGAGGGTTGCGAGCACGTACGTGGCCGACGCGGAAACCGCCGCGAACATGTTCGACGAAAGCGTCCATGGCGTGGTGGTCCACACGATCAGGCGGGCGCCGACCAGGTAGTCGAGCGGCGGCTTGGCCGCGGCGGCTTCGTCGCAGTCCGACGTGATCGGAAAGGCGACGTAGCAGCTGGGATCGTCGACGGTCTTGTAGCCCTGCCCCACTTCGCCGGCGGACAGCGCGGTGCCGCCCTGGGCCCACCACCACACGACCTTGTGGCCCTGGTAGAGCAAACCCTTGCGCGCAAGCTCGGACAGCGCCCACCACACACTCTCGACGTAGCTGCGGTGATAGGTGACATATGCATCTTCCAGGTCGACCCAGAACGCGAGGCGCTCGGTGAGCTTCTCCCATTCGTTCTGGTAGCGAAACACGGAGTCGATGCATTTGCGGACGAACGGCTCGATGCCGTACGCCTCGATGGCAGCCTTGCCGTGGATGCGCAGCTCTTTCTCGACCTCGACCTCGACGGGCAGGCCGTGCGTGTCCCAGCCGGCCTTGCGCGGCGCAAAATAGCCGCGCATCGTTTTGTACCGCGGCAAGAGATCCTTCATCACGCGCGTGAGCACGTGGCCGTTGTGCGGCAGGCCGTTGGCGGTGGGCGGCCCTTCGTAGAACACGAAGATCGGTTTCTCGGTGCCGTCCGCCGCGGTCTTCTCCAGCGATTTGGCGAAGATCTCGCGTTCCTTCCAGAACTGCAGGATTTTCTGCTCTTCACGGGGAAAATCGAGAGTGGGATCGACGCGCGCGAACGGCATGATGGGCCCGTCCTACCACAGGTCGAATCCACGCAGCCGGGCGGCGACCAGAGCGATAGGCCCCGTCATGAAGACGCTCTTTCGTTCCTGTGCCCTCGCCCTTTTCCCCACGCGGGCGCGGGTTCGCACACGCTGCCTGTCGCCACGGGCTCGGGTCGGGGCGCAGAATCGGCGGCGCCGACGTTCGCATCGCCTGCGGCAAACGCTCAGCGCGCGCGCTGCATCTGCTTTTTCACGATGCCGGAGCTCATGACCATCTGCTTGGCCTCACGCTCCAGCAGTGGGTGCACGCGCTTTTGGCCGACGAACATGCCGAGCAGGTGCATGTTCACGGCGCCCAGGCGACGCAGCGCGTGCTTCATGCTGCGCGTGTCGCCCGTGCCGGCATAAGCGAACGCGCGCGCGCGCCACATCTGCGCCTTGAGCTCGGCGTTGGCTGGATCCTCCGGATCGAACAGCTCGAGGGTGTCTTTGGCTTTCTGCGCGAGGCCGG
>JAYUXI010000110.1:0-1985 GCA_043753085.1 Myxococcales bacterium
AGTTTCTTCATTGGCGCTGGCCTCATAACTCGGGGAGAGAGCACACGTCGTGCCGGGGGACAATTCCGCGTTGGACCCGAAAAGAGGGTCCAGGCTGGCAAACTTTGGTGGCCGTTCTGCCATGCGCAGTGGCCAACATGCCACACGCGTATCCAGGTTTCGTGCCCGCGGCCAAGTTTGTCGCGACAGCGTCGGTCTCGCGAAGTCAGGAGACTTCGACGCAAATGACGGTGATGTTGTCTTTGCCGCCACGGCCGTTGGCGAGGTCGATCAGGACGCGGGGCAGCATGTGGGCCGGGGCCGAATCGAAGATCTCTTCGTCGTGCGGCTCGAGGTAGCCGTGCAGGCCATCCGAGCACAGCACGAAGCGGTCGCCTTTTGCGATGGCGAAGAGGCCGGTGTCGACCTCGACATGGTCGGCGCTGCCGATCGCCCGGGTGATCACGTTGCGCTGGGGCGAGAACGCCGCCTCTTCCTCGGTGATGAGCCCATGTTTCACCTGCCAGGCCACCAGGGTGTGGTCCTCGGTGAGCTGGTCGAGCACGCCCTCGCGAAAGCGATAGATGCGGCTGTCGCCGACCTGGCCGAACACCGCGAAGCCCTCCCGGACGAGCATCGTGGTGGCAGTGGTGCCCATGCCGCGGCGCCCCCGATCCGCTTCGGCCATCGAGTACACCATGTACGCCGCGGCCTGCAGGGCGCTCTCGAGCAGGCGCCGGTGCTTGAACGCCGCCTCGGTGTGCGCGGCCGTGCCCGGCGGGTGCGCCAGCAGCGAAGGCAAGTCCTTCATGCCCCGCTTGACCATGCCGTAGATGCTGTCGACGGCTTCCTGGCTGGCGACCTCACCGGCGGCGTGCCCGCCCATGCCGTCGCACACGACGTACAGGCCCATCGGCTCGTCGACGAGGTACGCGTCTTCGTTGGCCTTTCGTTTGCGCCCCACGTCGGTGTCGCCGAAGGCGCGCACGATGAGTCCGGAGCCGGGTACCTGGAGATCCTTCGACACGGCCCCACCCTAATCGATTCCGCCGGGAACTAGGACGTCCGAATTCGTGATAAGGCCCGCGTCATGAGCACGGGATCGCCGCTGGGGCCGGCAGGTTTACCCGCGGGCGCGCGAACCGCTCACGGCCAGCCAGAGGCGCTGCAGAACCAGAAAAAGAAGAGCTTCGGCGCGGCCGACGTGTCCCTGGCCGTGCTCGTCGTCGCCATCGTCGCGATGATGATCGTGCCGCTGCCCACGCACCTGCTGGACGTGCTTCTCGCCGCCAACCTGTCGGCGTCGGTCGCGATCCTGCTGGTGGTGCTTTATGTGCCCGACGCCCTGGCCGTGGCGGCCTTCCCCACGCTGCTGCTCATCACCACGCTGTTCCGGCTCGCGCTCAACGTCTCGTCGTCGCGCCTCATTTTGCTCCAGGCCGACGCGGGAGACGTGATCCGCGCCTTCGGCGAGTTCGTGGTGCGCGGCAACTACGTGGTCGGCGCGGTGGTGTTCTTGATCCTGACGATCATTCAATTCATCGTCATCGCCAAGGGCTCCGAGCGCGTGGCCGAGGTCGGCGCGCGCTTCGTGCTGGACGCCATGCCCGGCAAGCAGATGGCCATCGACGCCGAGCTCCGCGCCGGCAGCCTCGACGGCAACGAAGCAAGGCGTCGCCGCCACAAGCTCGCACGTGAGTCACAATTTTACGGCGCCATGGACGGCGCCATGAAGTTCGTGAAGGGCGACGTCATCGCCACGGTGATCATCACGGTCATCAACATACTCGGCGGCCTCGCCATCGGCGTGGCCCAGCGCGGCATGTCGGTCGAGATGGCGCTCAAGAAGTACGGCCTGCTCACCATCGGCGACGGCCTCGTGTCGCAGATCCCTGCCCTCGTGCTGTCCACCGCCGCAGGCCTGCTGGTCACCCGCACGGCCAGCGAAGAGCCCGATACGCCGCTCGGCGCCGACCTCGCGCAGCAGCTGCTGTCGACTCCGAAAG
>JAYUXI010000111.1:0-5035 GCA_043753085.1 Myxococcales bacterium
GGCCCGGTGTTTCGCCGCGTGGCCGAGGCCGCGCTCCGTACCCTGGGCGTGACCCCGAACAGCGGCGCGCCGCACCCGGTGCTGGTAACCCGCGAAGACGATCCTGCCGATCTTGCCATGGACGTGCTCAAGCCGGTCGCAGCGGCAACGGCGACGCCCGCGCCCGACGTGACCTTCATCGGTCCGCCGGTGGCCGCGTCGCTCACGCTCGCCGATCTGCGCGGGCACACCGTGCGCTCTGCCGTTCGCAGCCTCGCCCGCGCAGGCCTCTTGCCACAGATCGAAGGCACGGGCAGGCTGGTACGCCAGGCGCCGGAGCCCGGCACGCAGGTGTCGCCGGGCACACGCGTCCACCTCGTGTTCGAGCCTTCCTCCTGACGCCGATGCAACCGGGCCTGCTGCTCAAAGACCTGGTTCGCGAGATTCCAGGAGCGGTGCGGCTCGTAGGGCACGCCGCGGAGAACGTACGCGCGCTGGGCGTGCACCAGGATTCGCGCGCCGTCGAGCCCGGCGATCTGTTCGTGGCCCGGCGCGGCGGCGCCGCCGACGGCAACGCCTTCGTCACGCAGGCTCTGGCGCGCGGCGCCGTGGCCCTGCTGGTCGACGAAGACGCAGTCGTGCCCGACGGCGTGCCGGTGCTGCGCGTGGCCGACGTGCCGGCTGCGCTCGCGTACGCGGCGGCGGCCGTGTACGGCCATCCGGGATTTTCGCTCGACGTGATCGGCATCACCGGTACCAACGGCAAGACCACCACCAGCCATCTGGTGCGGCACGCCCTCGACCACGTGGCGGGACGCCCTGCGTGCGCCACCATCGGCACGGTGGGACACACCTTCGGCACCACGGTGCTGCCCGCCGCGCACACCACACCCGAGGCAGACGAGATCGCGCGGCTGCTCGCCACCTGGCGTGCGCGCGGCGCCGAGGCCGTCGCGATGGAGGTGTCGTCGCACGCGCTCACGCTCGGCCGGGTGCTGGCGGTGCGGTTCCGGGTGGCTGCGTTCACCAACCTCACCCACGATCACCTGGACTTTCACGGTTCGATGGCTGCGTACGCGGCGGCCAAGACACGGCTCTTCGTGGACCATGCTCCCGGCGCGGCCGTGGTGAACGTCGCGGATCCGGTGGGCGCGCAGATCGCCGCGCAGGTTCGCGCGCGCACGCTGCGGGTGTCGGCGCTGGAGCACGTCTCGGCGGACGTGGTGGCGCGGCACGTGAGGACGGGCATTACGGGCACGCGGTTCGTCGTCGAGAGCGCGTTCGGTACGGCGCCGGTGGCCACGCGCTTGGTCGGGCTCCACAACGTCGAGAACTTGCTGGTCACGCTCGGCATCTTGCTTGCCCTCGACGTGCCGTTCGAGGCCGCGATCGAAGCGATCGGCAGGGCGCCCAGCGCGCCCGGCCGGCTCGAGCGCTGCGACGAAGACGGCGACGACGTGGTGGTGCTGGTCGACTACGCACACACACCCGATGCTTTGGCTCGGGTTCTCGAGGCGGCCAGCGCTTCCGTGCAGGATGCACCCGAGCCGAAGCCGCGAGTCATCTGCGTGTTCGGCTGCGGCGGCGATCGCGACGCAGAGAAGCGCGGTCCAATGGGGCGCGCCGTGGCTGCGGGGGCCGCCATCGCCATTCTCACCAGCGACAATCCGCGCGGCGAGGATCCCGCTGCGATCGCCCGCCCCAGCGAGCTCGCGCTGCGGGAAGGCGGCCTCTTCGAGTTGACTGCCGACGACTTGCGCGTGGCCGATCGCGGGTACTGGGTCGAGCTGGATCGCGCCAAGGCCATCCACGCCGCGGTCATGGCTGCGCGCAGCGGCGACGTCGTGCTGCTCGCCGGCAAGGGCCACGAGGAGTACCAGCAGATCGGCACCCACAAGTTTCCGTTCGACGACCGCGCGCACGCCAAAAATGCCCTGGTGATCCGCCGCGCCGAGCGCTCCACGCGCCCCACGGCACCCTGATGGCCACCGCGATCCCCGACAACGAAGCTCCGATTGCGCGCGCCGACCTGGAGCGGCTGGCCGGTCGTGCCTTGCCCGAGCTGCCCGCCGTGATGCACGGCGTGACCACCGACACGCGCCGACTTCGTGCCGGCATGGTGTACGTGGCGCTGCGCGGCGACACGTTCGACGGGCACGGCTTCGTAGAGCGGGCTGTTGCGCTCGGGGCGGCCTGCTGCGTGGTGTCGGAGGGGCCGGGAGTGGTCGTGCCGGACACACTGATCGCCTGGGGCGAGCTCGCCCGCGTGCATCTCGAGCGGCTTCGCGCGCAGGGCGCCGTGGTGGTGGCGATCACCGGAAGCGCCGGCAAGACCACCACCAAGGAGATGACCGCCGCCCTGCTCGCCGAACGGGGCCCCACCGAGGCCACGCGCGGCAACCTGAACAATCGCATCGGTCTACCCGCCACGATTTTCGCCACGCGGTCGGTCCGCTTTTTGGTGCTCGAGGCCGGAATGAGCCTCCCCGGCGAGATGGCCGAGCTCGCGCGCATCGCCACGCCGGACGTCGCCGTGATCATGAACGTGGGGCTGGCGCATGCCGAAGGCGTCGGCGGCCTTTCCGGCGTGGCCGCCGAGAAGAGTGCGCTATACACGTGGTTGCGTCCGGGCGGCACCGCCGTCGTGGCCGCCGACGATCCGTACGTGGTCGCGGCCGCCGCTGCGATGCCGAACCGGATCACGTTCGGCGAGAGCGAATCGGACTACCGTCTGCTGGCGCGTACGGTCAGCGTCGGCGCCGATTTGGTGATCGCACGGCGCGGTTCGGCGTTGCCCATCCACTCGCCGTTCGAGGGCGCGGCGCAGGCGCTGGACCTGGCTGGTGCGCTGGCCGTCGCGGATCGCGCCGCCGAGCTGGCCGGCTTGCCGCAGCTGGAAGTGGCCGACATCGAGCGCGCCCTGTCGCGCGTCACGCTCCAGGGCCGTGGCTCGCGGCATGCGTTCGGCGGCGGCGGCTTCGTGATCGACGACACGTACAACGCCAATCCCGACAGCATGCTGCGCGCGGTGCACCTGCTCGGCGAGCTCGGGATCGGCCGGCGCCGCGTGCTGGTACTGGGTGAGATGCGCGAGCTCGGAGCGTTTGCAGTGCGAGCCCATCGTGATCTCGGCGCGGCCCTCGTGGCTGCGAACCCAGCTCTGGTGATCGGCTGTGGCGGCCTGATCGAGCTGGCGCTGGACGTCGCCGAGCAGGCCGGAATTCTGGTCCTGCGCGCGCCCGACGCGGCCGCCGCGGCGTTGTTGGCCCTCGAGGCAATCCTGCCGGAGGATGCCGTGCTCGTGAAGGCATCCCGCGGCGTTCGTGCAGAACACGTGGTGCATGCATTGCGAGAGCGACTCGGAGAACGTTAGACCCCCGTGCTGTACGACCTGCTCTTTCCTCTTCGCAAGATTGACGGCCTCGGCTGGCTGAACGTCCTGCGCTACGTCCCGTTCCGCGTCATCGCCGCCACCGTGTCGGCCATGGCCATCTCGTTTTTCGTGTCGCCGTGGTTCATTCGCCACCTGCAGTCGAAGCAGATCGGACAGAACGTGCGCGAAGACGGCCCCGAAGCCCACCGCGTGAAGCAGGGCACACCCACCATGGGTGGTGCGCTCATTCTGCTCAGCGTGCTGCTTCCCACCCTGGCCTGGGCCGACCCGCGCAACGTGTTCGTGTGGGCCACCACCGCGGTCACCGCGGGATACGGCGTGATCGGATTTCTCGACGACTACCTGAAGCTCAAGGCAAAAAACTCCAAGGGTCTGGCCGGTCGCTACAAGATCATGGGCCAGACGCTGGTGGGTGGCGGCGCGCTCGCGTACTGCTTTCTGGCCAAAGATCACGTGCCGCAAGACTGGTGGGAAATCCGCACGCGGCTCAGCGTGCCTTTCCTGGCGTTCCAGAAACACGAGCTGCCGGCATTCCCGTTGTGGCTCTACCTGCCGTTCGCCATCTTGGTGGTGGTCGCGATGTCGAACGCGGTGAACCTCACCGACGGTCTCGATGGCCTCGCCATCGGGCCGGTCATGATCAATGCCGGCACCTACTTGCTGTGGGCGTACCTGGCCGGCGCCACCTTCGGCATCGCCGGTCTCGAGCAGCGCTTCGACGTGGCCAAGTACCTCGACATCCCCGGCATTCCGAGCGTCGGAGAGCTGGCCGTTTTCTGCGGGGCCATGCTCGGCGCCGGCATCGGCTTCCTCTGGTACAACACCTATCCCGCCCAGGTGTTCATGGGCGACGTAGGCGCGCTGGCGCTCGGCGGCGGCCTCGGGATGTGCGCCGTGTTCACCAAGAACGAGCTGCTTTCGATCGTGCTCGGCGGCGTGTTCTTTCTCGAGGCGGTCTCGGTCATCGTGCAGGTCGGCTCGTTCAAGCTCACCGGAAAGCGCGTGTTCTTGATGGCGCCTCTTCACCACCACTACGAAAAGAAGGGCTGGCCCGAGCCCAAGATCATCGTGCGCTTCTGGATCGTTTCCTTTTTGCTCGCGATGTTCGCCCTCTCGAGCCTGAAGTTGCGCTGATGCTCGACGTACGCGGCTCGCGGGTTCTGGTGATCGGCGCTGGCAAGAGCGGCGTGGCGGCGGTCGAGCTGCTGCGGTCGCGCGGCGCCCTCGTGCACCTCAACGACGCGCGGGAAATCGCGGCGTGGAGCCCCGAAGCGCGCGCGCTGGCGGAACGCGGGATCACGTTCATCGGCGGCCACCACGACGTGGCGGCTCGCGATTTCGACCTGCTGGTGGTGTCGCCAGGAGTGCCGATGTTTCCGGCGCTGGCCGCCGCGCTCGATGCGGGCGTGCGGATCTGGGGCGAGGTCGAGCTGGCCACGCAGGCACTCGTGCATCCTGCACCCATCGTGGCAGTGGGCGGCACCAACGGCAAGAGCACCGTCACTTCGATGATCGGCGCGATGCTCGGGGCGCAGGCCTTCGTGGGCGGCAACCTGGGGGAGCCGCTGGCCTTGCATGCCGACGAGCATTTCACGGCGGTCGTGCTCGAGGTCTCGAGCTTCCAGATGGAGCGGCTCGAAGCCTTCTCGCCCGACGTCGCGC
>JAYUXI010000112.1:0-11988 GCA_043753085.1 Myxococcales bacterium
CGTTCCGCTGAAATACCCGGCGAACGGATCGTACGCGAAGATGGTCGGCGAGCCGTAGAAGCGCGCCACGGAGATTGCGATGCACGACACCGGCGCCGCCAGCGCTGCGAGCACGCGAAACAGGCCACGCCTGCGCACCGCGGGCCGCGCGAGCTCGCGTACGCTGGCGCCCCACAGCCCACCGAGCAGCGTGCCCACGCCACAGGAAAGCACCATGTAGCCGGCGCTCCCGAAGGCTTCGCAGAACGGCGCGTGCAGCAAGTGCAGAAACGAGACCATCAGACCAACCGCGAACGTGGCAGCACCGGTGACGACGCCATTCCACAGGCCGCGCGTCGGCGAGTCCTGCGGCGGTCCGGACGACGCGGCGATCGCGGCGGCACTGGGCAGCAGCACGCCGTAGGCCAGTGCGATCTCGTACCCTGGTCCCCCGAAGAGCGGCACGAACCCAAGCGCCGCGCCGGCCACCCCGGCGAACAGGCAGGCCCCGGTGCGGGCGCTGGCGCGGCGCTTCACGGCGCCGGCGCGTCGTCGTCGGCCGGTGGCGTGGGGCGGTCTTCGAGAACGAGTGGCAGCACCTCGTCGATGCGCTTGATGAAGTGCACCGAGAGCTCGGCCAGCACGTCTTTCGGCACGTCGTCGAGGTCTCGCTCGTTCTGGGCCGGAAGCAGCACCTGCTTGATGCCGGCGCGGTGCGCGGCCAAGAGCTTCTCCTTGATGCCGCCGACCGGCAGCACGTTCCCGCGTAGGGTGATCTCACCGGTCATCGCCGTTTCTTTTTTCACCGAGTACCCGAGCATGAGCGACGACACCGCCGCGAACATGGCCACGCCGGCGGAAGGACCGTCTTTCGGTGTGCCGCCCTTGGGCACGTGCAGGTGCAGGTCGATCGACTTCATGAACTCGGGGTCGAGCCCGAGCTGCCCTGCCCGGCTGCGCACGAACGAGACGGCGGTGTGCGCCGACTCTTGCATCACGCTCTTCAGGTTGCCGGTGATGCGGATGTCACCCTTGCCCGGCATTTTGGTCGCCTCGATGAAGAGGATGTCGCCGCCCGACGGCGTCCACGCGAGCCCGGTGACGACGCCGGGCTGGCTGCGCAACTCCGCCATCTCGGGAGTGTAGCGAGCGGCGCCGAGGATGCGCTCGACGGAGGCGGCGTCGACCACGAGTTTGTCGAAGTTGCCTTCGGCGTGTTGCATTGCCACGTACCTGCACACTGCACCTATTTCGCGCTCCAGGTTGCGCACGCCGGCTTCCCGGGTGTGCCCGTCGACGATGGCGAAGATTCCTTCTTCGGTGAAGTCGACGATCTCCGGGGTGAGGCCGTGCGACGACACTTCTTTCGGGCAAAGAAAATCCCGGGCGATGGCGCCCTTCTCACGACGCGTGTAGCCAGCGACCTCGATGACCTCGAGGCGGTCGTAGAGCGGGTCCGGAATGGTATCCGGGTTGTTTGCGGTGGCGAGGAACACCACCTGCGAGAGGTCGAACGGCGTGTCGATGTAATGGTCCTGAAACGTGTCGTTCTGGGCCGGATCGAGCACCTCGAGCAAGGCAGCCGACGGATCGCCGTGCACGTCGGAGCCGAGCTTGTCGATCTCGTCCAGCACCAGCACGGGGTTTTTCACGCCGACTTTCTTCAAGCCCTGGATGATGCGGCCGGGAAGCGCGCCGACGTACGTGCGTCGGTGCCCACGGATTTCCGCTTCGTCGCGCACGCCGCCGAGCGCGATGCGGTGGTAGCGACGTCCCATCGAGCGCGCGATGCTGCGACCGAGCGAGGTCTTGCCGACGCCGGGCGGACCGATGAAACAAAGGATGGGGCCCTTCTTGTCGGCCCGGAGCTTGCGCACGGCCACGTACTCGATGATGCGCTTTTTGACCTTTTCGAGACCAAAGTGGTCTTCCTCCAGGCAGCGACGGCAGTTCTCGACGTCGAGCGTGTCCGGCGTGGTCTTCTGCCAGGGCAGATCCGAGAGCCACTCGAGATACGTGCGGGTTACATTGAACTCGGCCGATTGCTGCGGCATGGCGGAAAGGCGGCCGAGTTGCTTCTTGGCAATCTTCTGAGCTTCCTCCGGGAGCTGCGCCGCCCGCACGCGCTCGCGCAGGATCTCCACCTCGTCGTCTTCGGCGCTCTCACCCAGCTCTTCGCGAATGTTGCGCATCTGCTGGCGCAGGATCTCTTCGCGCTGCTTCTGGCCTTCATCCGCCACGAGGGCGGTGACCCGGCTGCGTACCTTGAACCGACCGAGCTGCCGCTCGACCAGGGCGAGCACGCGGCGCGTGCGCTCGCCGACATCCACCGTTTCGAGTACGGCCTGTTTGTCGGCCACGCCCACGTCGTGGACGTCGAGGTTGGCGGCAATCAAATCGGCGAGCGCGCTGGTCTCGCGCACGTTGTCGAGCACGCTGGCGGTCTCGCGCGGCAAGGACGGCACCAGATCCAGCAGCTCGCGCATGGCCTCGCGCAGTTGCTGGCCGAGGCGATCGGTTTCTTCGTCGCGCTCGGGATCGTCCGGAATGCGGATGACCTCGGCGGTCATGAACGGCTCCAAAAACTCCGGCTGGGCGATCTTCATGCGCGACAGACCGTGCACCACCACCGAGTAGCTGGCGGGACCGAGACGACTCACCTTCACGACGCGCGCGATGGTGCCCATCTCGTAGAGGTCCTCCCAGCGCGGATCATCCACGTCGGGGCTGCGCTGGCTGACCACGGCGAGGAGCGGGCGTTCTTCGCTGAGCAGATCTTCGACCAGCTTGACGCTGCGGATGCGGCCCACGTTGACCGGCACCACGCTGGCCGGAAAGATCACGCTGTTACGCAGGGGAAGGATCCTCAGCTTTTCCGGACGGAAGTCGATGTTCACGGCCGCGAGCGTAACAGGTTGCATGCGCCAAGGGAGCCGCTCTACGCTCGCAGCCGCCATGGCACGATGCGATCCGATCTTCGTCGTTCTCGCGCTCGCCGTCGCGCTCGGCGGGTGTGGCAACGGCACGCAAAGCCCAGACGCCGCATTGCGGAGCTACGCACGCGCCCTCGAAGAAGGCCGCGCCAACGACGCCTACCGAATGCTCTCGGCAGAAGCCCGTCGCGGTGTCACGCGGCAGGCATTCGGGCAGCTTTTGCGCGACAACCCCGCAGAAGCCAAGGAGCTCGGCCGGGCCTTGCAGCGCCCCAGCCTGCCGCCCGTGGTCACGGCGCGCGTCACCGCCACCGGCGGCTACGAGGTCGACCTCGTGCTCGAGAACGGGCGCTGGGTCCTCGACGGATCCGCCGTGGATCTCTACGCGCAGGACACGCCCCGCCACGCCGTGCAGTCGTTCGTGCGCGCCGTCGAGCAAAAGCGCTACGACGTGGTGCTGCGTTTCGTGCCGCTGAGCCACGCCGACGGCGTGACCCCAGCGTTGCTGAAGCAATCGTGGGAGGGGTCCGAGAAGAGCGAGCTACTTGCAACCCTCGTGTCCATCAAGCAGGCGCTGCCGACCGCCGCCTTCGAGCAAACCGGCGACCACGCGGCGATGAGCTACGGCAATGGCGCGCTGGCCATGCTGCGAGAAAACGGCGTCTGGAAGATCGAAGACTTCAACTGAGACCTGCCGACGGGGTAACCTGCCGGCGGTCTGGAACCGTGGCCATGGGGTGAATCTTCCATTCGGGAAGACGTCTTACACACGCACTCTCTTGTCCCGCCTGGCTTCATTTGGCGCGCCGTGCGCCCTCACGAGGTAGAAACGATGTCTTTCCTACGTCTCACCGTTCCCGCGTCGCTGGCCACCACGGCCCTGCTCTTTGCCGCCGGTTGCAGCTTCCAGATGCAAGCGGGCAGCAAAAAGCCCAACACCCCGGCCAATACCGCCACCCCGGCGGCCACGTCACCGCAGACGCCGGCCACGGACACTCCGACCGACAGCTCCAAGCCGCGCTTCGTCGGCGGCGCCCGCCGCCCGTCGCCCAAGGGCGTGGTGCTCAGCAAAGCCAGCCTAGATGCACTCAAGCGCCGCAAGGCCGGCGGCGCCACCACCCCGACCACGCCCAGTGGCTCGGCCGATCCGCGCTTCGTCACCGCCGCCACGCCGTTCGGCGGGCCGGACGGCAACGACACCAGCTTCGTGGGACTGGTCTATTTCATCAACCCGGGCGCAACCACTCTGCCCGTGTTCGAGAGCCTGAAGCCCGCCGGCGCACTCTTCGCCAATACGCTGAACGTGGCCCCGAACACCACCTTCGCCGGCTTCCCCGGTGTGGACAACCGCGCGAACGACTTCGCGATCCGCTACGAGGCGCCGCTCAGCGTGAGCACCGAAGCGGACTACATGCTGCGCGTCGTCTCCGACGACGGCGTCAAGCTCTACATCGACGACATGCTCATCCTCGACAATGACGGCGTGAAGAGCGCAGCGGCCGAGAAAACCGGCCCGGTGCACCTGATCGCCACCACCCACTCGATCAAGATCGACTACTTCCACACCACGGGCCCGGTCGCCCTGCAGGTGTTCGTGAAGCCGCCCACCACGGCGGAAATGCCGCTCGGCACCAAGCTCTGAGCAGTCAGGCGGTCAGAGCGCGCGCAGCTTCGGCAGCGTGATCTTCGGCGGCGCCACGTAGCGAGGCAAGAGCTCACCGATCGGGCTCTTGCCTCGACTTGCGTCGAGCATCGCTTCGAGTGACGTGACGCCGACGACACGCGTGTAGTTCGCAGGTAGCTCGGCTTCGAGGCACAGCCACGCGTCGCCCTCGGGAGCGCCATGGTTCCAGCGCTCGGCGTAGACCTCGCCTGGCAGCGCCGGCACGGTGACCACGAGGGCAGCCCGCGGCTCCGGGTGCGCTGCCACCAGGCTCTCGAACGTGCTCACCGTGACCACCGGCAACGCGCAGGCCCGGCGCAGCCCGAGCGCCGTGGCGAGCGCCACGCGAATGCCGGTGAACGAGCCGGGCCCCACCCCCACCACCAGCTGCGCGAGCTCTCCTGGCGCGTGGGCGCCGAGCACCTGCACGAGCAACGGCATCAGCGCCTCGCCGTGGGAGGCGCGCACGGCCGAGGAAGCCCGCGCCACGATCACGCCGTCGTCGACCAGGCCAACCCACGCCTCGGCGCCGGACGCATCGAGCAGGAGCTGCAGCGTCACAGCTGGGCGAAGCGGCCGCTGCGGAACGCTGCGTCGAGCAGCTGGTCGACGCGCTGCTGCAGCTGCGCGGTGCGCGGATCGGCCAGCCCCGAGAGGGCCGCCTTGATCTCGTTGAGAGCTTTGAGCTGACTGAACAGCTGCACGTCGGAGAGCGCCACGCCGCCGGCAAGCACGTGCCGCACGCGCTCGATCTCGCCCGCCATGGCCTCGATGCCGACGCCGAGCGCGCCGACGCGACGCGCGTTCGGATGCTCGCGGAAGAACGCTTCGAGCACTGGCGTGACCAGCGCGTCGAGGATGGCCGATTGATCCTCGTTGTTCCAGACGTGCTTGAGCACGAAAAAGTCGCTCGCGTCGGGCTGGGGCCGCCCGTCGAGGAAGGCGCTGGCCGCAAACAGCTTGAGCATCTTGACCGCGCGGCGATCCGAAAGCGACACGCCTTCGGCGCGGATCTGGAAGACCAGGCCCTTGTAGGCGCTCAGAAACTCCTCGGTGAAACGCATGCGCGCTCCGAAGCCGCGGTGTAGCTCGGCGATTTCCGAGGCGGCCGCGAGCGGCTGTACCGGCGCGTCGGTCATGCCGCGGATCTCGTTTTCGATGCCGCGCTGGAGCAGATCCTGGAAGTGGTAGGCGTCGAGATGTTCGCTGCGGATGCGCAGGAGGAAGCGGTCGAAAATGGCGCCCAGCGTTTCGTCACCCGGGACCTCGTTGGAGGCGCCGAAGCAGGACAGCAGCGGGCACTTGAGCACCACGCCGCCGGAGGTGTAGCGGCGTTCGTTGAGCAGCGTGAGCAACGCGTTGAGGATCGCCGAGTTGGATTTGAACACCTCGTCGAGAAACACGATCTCGGCCGTGGGCAGCATGCCCTCGACGCGGCGCTCGTATCGCCCTTCGCGAAACGCCGCGATGTCGACCGGTCCGAAAATTTCGTTCGGCTCGGTGAAGCGCGTGAGCAAGTACTCGAAGTACTGCGCGTGCAGCAGGCGGGCGAAGTCGCGCAACAGCGCCGATTTGGCCGTGCCCGGCGGCCCGATCAAGACCGCATGCTCGCCGGCGATCGTGGTGATCAGGAGCAGCCGAATGACCTCGTCTTTGCCCAAAAACCGCGACTCGAGGGTGCGGCCGATCTGCGCGAGCCGGGTGACGAGAGGTGTCGACATATCGGGCCCGAATCCTATCTCAATTCGGTTTTGCAGTGCCAGGCGGAAGCCGGGCGCCATAGGCGTCGTAGCGTTCGACTGCGCCCTGCTCGAGCCCGGCGAGTTCCGGCGCGAGCTTGCCGTCACCGACCAGGACGACGCGCCAACGCTTTGGGTCGAGGAATGTCTCTGCGACGCGCCGCACGTCGGCCACGGTAACGGCTTCGTAACGCGCCGCACGCGTCGCGTATTCGTCCAACGGCCAGCCGTACACGTGCAGCTCGGTGGCAGCGCGCGCGAGGTCGTCGGTGGTCTCGAAGCGGGCCGGCAGGGTAAGGATCGAGTAGTCCTTCGCGGCGCTCAGCTCTTCTGGAGTCACGTCCGTGGTGCGCATGCGAGCGACTTCGGCCAGAAGCTCCTTCAGCGCGGGCACGGTCTTGTCGGCCACCACGGCGGCGCGCACCGTGAAGGGGCCGGAACCGGCTCGCTGCGCGTAGTCCGAGTGAGCGCCGTAGGTGTAGGCGTGCTTCTCGCGCAGGTTCATGTTCACCCGGCTGGCGAACGGACCGCCGAGGATGGTGTTCATGACCGACAGCGCGATGCGATCCTTGAAGCTCGCCGGCACGCCGATGCCGACGACGCCAATCTGCGCCTGCGGCCCGGCCTTGTCTACCAGCGCGATGGCGTGCTTCGGCAGCGGCGGCTCGGCCGGGCTCTTGGGCACCGAGTTGCCACCCGTGAGCTTGCCGAAAGCCTTTTCGAGCAACGGCTGCAAGCTGGCTTCCTCGACGTCGCCGGCAACCGCCACGGCGAGCCGGCCCTTGGCGAAGATCTGCTTGTAGGCGCGCTGCAGATCGGCGCGCTTGATCGCCTTCACGTCTTTCTCGAGGCCGCCGAGCGGCGCGCCGTAGGGATGCGCGCGGCCGAACACACTGGCGCTCGACACGTTGCCGAACGCGGCCGCCGGATTGGACCGCTCGGCGCCGAGCGCAGCCAGACGCCGCGAGCGCAGGCGTTCGAGCTCGGCCTCTGGAAAGGTGGAGCCGAGAGCCAGCTGGGCCAGCAGCTCGAGTGCCGCCGCTACTTGCTCCTTGGGCACGGTGATCGACAGGCCGCTGCTGCTCCAGCCAACGTAGCTCGAATGCTCCGCGCCGAGATCCTCGAACCGGTCTGAGATGGCGATGGCCGTGAGGTCATCGGTGCCCTGTTCGAGCATTGCCCCGAGCATGGCGCCGAGCCCGCTCGAGGTGCCCAGCTCGTCGGCGCCACCCCGCGCCACCAGGTGGACCGTCACGAGCGGCACCTCCGGTTTCGGTGCATAGTACACCGGGATGCCGTTGCGCAGTACGGTCTTGCGGAAAGTCGGCGGCTGGAACGTGAGCTTGCCATCAGCCACGGGCGCCTGTGCCCGGAACGGCGCGTCGGGAGTGCTCCGGGGACCTTCGCGCTGCGCCGTGGGCGGCACGATCGGCGCTACCACCGGCTTGGTGTCGGCAGCAGGGCCGCACGCAGAGGTGGCAAGCAACGAAACCAGGGTCCAAAGTCGTGCGCGCACGCATCGATGCCTAGCACGCTGCGCCCTGAA
Organism: Myxococcales bacterium; assembly: GCA_043753085.1. Classification (GTDB taxonomy): domain Bacteria; phylum Myxococcota_A; class Polyangia; order Polyangiales; family Polyangiaceae; genus JAYUXI01. The sequence continues at coordinate 7,861 of JAYUXI010000112.1, forward strand.
TCGCGCGCGCACCGCTCCGGGCGGCCGTTCTCCACGTCGACGACGCGCACCAGACTCGCTTTCTTGCCCGGTGCGCGCGCGAGCACGAGCCGCGCGTCATGAAGCGCGACTTCGGGTAGCGCCTGGGCTCCGCCGCGCGAATCGTTCACTGTCGAGCGATGCGGTCGGCTTCCGACTGCTGCCTCGCGCGGAGGCGCGCTTGGCGCGTCGAGCGCATGCTCCGGCACCGAAGCCGAGGGCACTCGGCCTCGGCACGGAACTGGCCGTGCCCGCCGCGGTTGCCACGTTGGTACCCGTGCGACGCGACTTGGGATACCCGCGCCAGCGCGACGTACGGCAACTTCGTGAACTTGCACGTGGCCGGGAGCTCGTACGCATTTTCGTTTCGGCCGTTTGCCACCGCTACTTCGTCGTGGGAACCGACGCGTCCAGGCGACCGGCGATCGGCGCCTTCGCATCGTGGTGGACGTACACGGTGACGGCACGCTGCGGATCGAGCGTGCGCGCCGCAACCTTCACGGCGTTTGCGTCGACGCGATCGTAGCGGGCGCGATCCCGCGCGAAGTAGCTGGCGTCGCCCGTGTAGTGGCGGAACATGTTGAGGTTGTCGGCGCGGGAGCTGCTGCGCTCGAGCACCGACAGCGACGCCGAGAGGATGCCGATCTTGGCGCGACGCAGCTCTGCTTCGGTGGGCCCTTCGCGGCCGAGACGATCGAGCTCGGCGAGCAAACCGCTCTTCAACTCGTCGAGGCTCTTGCCGGGCTTGGCCGTGGCCGACAGCATGAACGACGACGAGTACTGCTGCGATCCCTGCCCCGCGGAGACGTCCTGCGCGGTCTGTGCATCATACACAAACTTCTTGTAGAGCCGGGAGCTCTTGCCACTCGACAGGATGCGGGCCACCACGTCGAGCTCGGCGTCGCCGGGCGCGAAGAACGCCGGCGACGTCCACGCGATGGTGACGCGCTCGAGCTCCGCCGAGCACGACACGTCGAGGCGGACGGGCTGCGTCGGCTGCACCGGCGGCGGCGCCTTGGGCAGCTCGCGTTTCGGGCCTGCCGGAATCGGCGCGTAATACTTGCTGATCAGCTCGAGCGTCTTGGTCGGCTCGAAGTCGCCGTCGAGCACCAGGGTGGCGTTGTTCGGAACGTAGTTGGCGCGGAAGAACGCGCGTACGTCGTCGAGGGTGGCGCGGTCGAGATCCTCGGGCGTGCCGATGGTGAGGTGGTGGTACGGATGCCACGCCGGGTACAGCGCCTCGCGCAGGAACTTGTAGACCAACCCGTAGGGCGCGTTCTCGTAGCTCTGGCGCCGCTCGTTCTTCACGACGTCACGCTGGCTGTCGAAGGTGGCCTGATCGACGTGGTCGAGCAGAAAGCCCATGCGGTCGCTCTCCAGCCAGAGGGCGAGCGCGAGGCGGTTGGAGGGCACCGTCTCGAAGTAGTTGGTGCGATCGTCGTTGGTGCTGCCATTGACGTTGGTAGCGCCCGCTTCTTGGAGGAACTTGAAGAACGTGTCTTCCGGAACGTGTTTGGAGCCCTGGAACATGAGGTGCTCGAACAGGTGCGCGAAACCGGTCTTGCCGGGCGCCTCGTCCTTGCCGCCCACGTGGTAAAACGTGTTCACGCTGACCACCGGGATGCTGTGATCCTCGTGCAAGTACACTTCGAGCCCGTTCGACAGCACGTGCCGTTCGGCCACGAGCGTGGGCTCTTTGGCAGCGGCCGGAAGTGCGCCGAAAAGCAGAGCCGGAAGGACCAATAGACCAGGCAGGAGGCGGCGCATCTTCACGGCGCCGAGCCTACCGCGCCGGCCGCTCAGACTGAAGCGGGTTCCTTCGCAGCTCCGGCGGTGAGCTCGTAGTCGCGGTCGAGATGCGCGGTGTACGGCAAGAAGCTGCGGGTACGTGCATCGTACACCTTGACGCTGCCTTCGATGTCGTAGACCCACGCGTGGAGGTCGAGCGTGTCCTCGTCGACCCCCTTGCGCACGCAGGGATACGAAAGGAGGTTGAGCATCTGGTCGAGCACGTTTTCTTCGACGGCGTAGGCTTCGAGCTCGGTTGGGCCGAGATCGGCGGTCTTGGCTTTGTTGGTGGCGGGTTCCACGTATCCGAGCCACTGGTACACGTGGGGATACTCCTTGACGCAGTCGCGGCCGGCGAGCGCCGCTGCCACGCCGCCGCAGCCAAAGTGGCCGCACACCACGATGTGCGGCACCTTGAGAACCGACACGGCGTACTCGATGGCAGCGCCGACGCCCATCGCAGCGGGATCGTCGGCACGGGGCACGACGTTGGCGACGTTGCGTACGACGAAAAGCTCGCCGGGGCGTGAGGCGGTGAGCAGCTCCGGGATGACGCGGGAATCGGAACAGCTGATGTACAGCGTGCTCGGTTTCTGTGCTTCGCTGGAGAGGCGCTGCAGGAAGGAGCGCTCGCGCGTGGCGAACTCGGCCTGGAAACGCTCGTGGCCGCGGAGAAGATGGATGCTCACGAGCGGGAAGGTAAACTTGCAGTAACACGGTGTAAAGCGCCGTAGCGGCGCTTTTCTGGAGGCTTTGTGGAGAGGATCCTTGAGCACGCCGCGCAGGCGGTCTACGCGCAGGGCATGACAGGCAATCCGGTTCGGTTGGGCGAGCGCCTCACCCTCGAAGAGCTCGAAGCAGTGGCACGCGGCACGCGCGGCGTGGTGTTCGAGGAGCCGGCGCGCGCGAAAGTTGCCCGGGCGCGGCAAGCGATCATGAACCTGTGCGCCGCCGGCGACGACGGACCTGCCGTGTACGGCGTGAACACGGGCTTCGGCGCCTTGGCCGAGACGCGCATCTCGTTCGAGCAAGTGCGCGAGCTGCAGCGCAATCTGCTCGTGTCGCACGCCACCGGCGTGGGAGTGCCGCTGTCGGTCGAAGAAACGCGTGCGATGATCCTGCTGCGCGCCCAGGTGCTGTCGCTCGGTCATTCCGGCGTGCGCGTCGAGCTCGTCGATCAGCTGGTGGCTCTGCTCGAGAAGGGCGTGCACCCCCTCATCCCGAGTCAGGGTTCGGTGGGCGCGTCGGGTGATCTCGCACCGCTCGCGCACCTCGCGCTGGTGCTCATCGGCGAGGGCGAGGTGTGGTCGCCGACCACCGGTCGCGAGGACGCGAAGCTGGCGCTGGCGCGGGCTGGGATCACGCCACTGGTGCTGGAGGCAAAAGAGGGTCTCTCGCTGATCAACGGCACCCAGTACATCGTGGCGCTCGGCGGCCTCGCGCTGCTTCGCGCCGAGCGGCTTGCCAAGATCGCCGACGTGGCCGGCGCGATGAGCCTCGAAGCCAACAAGGGCACCCGGGTCCCGTTCGACGATCGCCTGCAGGCGATCCGCCCGCATCCCGGCCAGCGCGAGGTGGCGTCGAACCTGTGGCGCCTGCTCGAAGAGAGCGAGATCGCGCAGAGCCACTCCGACTGTGGACGCGTGCAGGACGCCTATTCCTTCCGGTGCATGCCGCAGATCCACGGCGCCTCGCGCGACGTGTTCCGCTTCGCGCGCGACGTGATCGACCGCGAGCTCAACTCAGTCACGGACAATCCCAGCGTGTTTCCTCTGCCCGACGGCAGTGCCGAGGTCTTGTCGGGCGGCAACTTCCACGGCCAGCCACTCGGCCTCGCGCTCGACGCAGCCTGCATGGCCGTCGCGGAGCTGGCCAACGTGAGCGAGCGCCGCGTCGAGCAGCTGGTCAACCCGCAGCTGTCCTCCGGCCTCACGCCCTTTCTGGCGAAGCCCGGCGGCTTGCACTCGGGCTTCATGATCTCGCAGGTCGCCGCGGCGTCTCTCGTGTCCGAGAACAAGGTCCTCTGCCACCCCGCGTCCGTCGACAGCATCCCGTCGTCTGCCGGCCGCGAGGATCATGTGAGCATGGCCAGCATCAGCGCCAAAAAATTCCGCGACGTGGTCGGCAACGTCGAGAAGGTACTGGCCATCGAGCTCATGGTGGCAGCGCAAGGCATCGAGCAACGGCGGCCCCTGCGCGCGGCGCGCGGCGTCGAGGTCGCGCACGCGGCCGTCCGGGCGCTGGTGGCGCCGCTCACGGAAGACCGCGTGCTGTACCGGGACATCGAGGCCATCGACCAGACGTTGATCGGCGGCCAGGATC
>JAYUXI010000113.1:0-5006 GCA_043753085.1 Myxococcales bacterium
AGAGCCCTTCATGTTGTCGCGCAAGTAGTCGAAGCCGAACTCGTTGTTCTGGCCGTAGGTGATGTCGGCCTGGTAGGCGCGCACCTTGCTCGATTCTTCTTGCGAATGTACGACCACGCCGGTGGACAGGCCCATGAAGCCATACAGCTTGCCCATCTGCTCGGAGTCGCGCTTGGCCAGGTAGTCGTTCACCGTGACGACGTGGACGCCCTTGCCCGACAGCGCGTTGAGGTAGCAGGCGAGCGTGGCGACGAGGGTCTTGCCTTCGCCGGTCTTCATCTCGGCGATGCAGCCGCGGTGCAACACGACGCCGCCGATCAGCTGCACGTCGAAGTGGCGCATCTTCAGGGTGCGCTTGGAGGCCTCGCGCAAGGCGGCGAACGCGTCGACCAAGAGGTCGTCGAGCGGGGCGCCGTTCTCCAGCTTTTGCTTGAACTCGGCAGTCTTGCCGGCCAAGGCGGCGTCGTCGAGGGCCGCCATCGCCTCTTCGCGGCCGTTGATGGCGTCCACCAGGGGGCGGATCTTCTTGATCTCACGCTCGTGAGAAGTGCCGAGAATCTTGTGCAGAGCCCAAGTGAACATGTGGTCGTAATTTCCCGGGTTCGAGTGGCCACCACGTGCTGCACGCGGCGCGTTCGGAAGGGGCGCCGAGGCGCCTGGAACTCCCCATGCTCTATAGGAGGAAGGAACGCCCGAGTCTTGCTTTTCGTGGCGGCGCTGGCTGCCGGACGGCTTTCTGGCGCCGTGCTTGAAGTTGCCGCCGTCGCTTGCGGCCCAGGCTGCCGCGCGAGCGGGCAATTTGCGTGTTGTTGCACGACGCCCCCCCGACTACCGTTGCCGGCGCTGGAGCGTGACCAACGCTCCCGCGGATCTACACACAACAACCCGGGGAGGGTTCATGCGTCGTCGTCTCATCTCATCTCGTCTCATCTCGTCTCGTCGAGTCTCGTCTCGTTACTGATGCTTTCCGGCTGCGGCACCGCCGAGCCTTTCGAGGAGTCGCGTTCCGCGTTGGCCGAAACGGCTGGCGATGATGGCAGCGAACCGCCCATTCTGACCGTCGAGTGGCGGCTCCCCGGAAAGGGCGTAACCGAACTGTCGAGCGATGAGCCCGTCGAGCTCAAGGTGACGAACCTGCACTCGCATGCGGTGGAGTACTGGTTGGATGTCGAACTTTTGGGTCTTCGTCGGAGGCGTGAACAGAAGATCGCAGAGCCTACGTTGCTCGAGCCGGGACAAGCGAAGACCTTCGCGTGGCGCCCGTCGGACGCGCCGATCCAGCCGGTCGGCACTGCCGTGGAAGCGATCGGCAAGGTCCACTACCTCGCGCACGTGCCCGGTCCGGAAAAGGAGGCCGGGGAAACCGTCGCGGGAACGATCTCCTCCGAGCACGTGCTCATGTCCTATTCTTCCGATTATGCGCGGGTGTTTGCCACGCGCGACGATGACCTCGACGTGCGTTTCGCGTCCTTGGCGACGACCGAGCTGGCCGCCCGTGTGGATGCCGGTCTACCGATGGCGGTTCGTCTTCGCTCGATCTTCGACCGCATGGATTCGCCCGTTGGGCGAGTTGATGGCGAGCGGCGCACCACCTCGGAAATCGAGAAGCTGCTGGCATCGGAGGAGGCCCATTCCGAGACGGTAGGGTTTGATGGCGAGTGGACCGAGTCGGCCAAGGAGGCACTCGCTACTCGTGGACGCAGCGACGAGCGCGAGCCCGGCGTCGCGGTACAGAACTACGAAACCCCGCCCACCTGGTGCGCCTACGGCGTGTCCTATCGAAACGTCTGTGTCGAATATCGTACCCAAGGGATGTACAGCGACAGCGCCGTATCATCGTCGGTTTCGCCAGCGGAAGACTCCCTTATCGCGAACCAACGAGCGACTTGGACGCAAGCGGAAACTCTTTCGATCGTAGGCGGAACCGGAACGTGGGGCGGCCCGCTCGACTGGGCCGGTTGCACGGGGTGGGGCACCACCGGTCAAGGCGTGCCGTTGTGCCGCACCTCCGATGGACAAGGCGTGTACGTAGCGGCGCTGGTTTATCCCGGAGCCGCCCAGCGGTTCCAAGGCACGGGCGCGAACTTCATTACGACGCCTCGGTTCTCGGTGACCCCGTATCGAACCTACTACGCCGCGTCGTACTCGCAGAACGCCACGTTTGCCTCGGTGCGCATCGAAACACAAGATCGTTGGACGCGCGCAGGGGCGTTCGTCGCGAGCGTGGTCAGCAGACCCAACCTCGGACTCGACACCAAGTACAACATCACAGGAATCCGCTTGGACGTGAGCAGCGGGCCACAGACGCCCCCTTACTACTACCCGTACTCCGACCCCAATGGATACGCAGCCGCCGACGAGGCGCCCTACGGCGAGGCGGCGGCCACCTACGCCGTCGTGCCCGAGACCACGGACCGGTTGATCAGCTTGGGCCGGTCCACCCGGAAACTGGCCAACGGAACGTACGAAGCCCTTTCCAGCCACACGACTCAATCGAAGTACACCTTGGGCCACGAGCTCGGTCATACGATCCAGGGGCTACTCGATGGTGTCCCCGGTCAAAGCGGTTACGCCGGCATGCCGCCAAACGTAGGCGGAGTGGTACCATGTCGATGCGACTACGTCCAAAGTGGCAATCAAACGCATTGTCTAGGCTCTCGGCATTTTTACGATGACGCGAATGCAGAAGGATTTGCCCATCACATTGCAGCGATGGTGATGAACCAAGATTTCCCAGGTGCTGATTGCCGCTTCACCTACTACAAGACACACGTAACGCAGGTTTTCACGATCGACGGGCAGTACGCCCTCGGCACCGTACCTCCTCCAGCGCCCATCAATTGCGCTGCTGCCTACCAGAGCGGGACGACTACGGGTTGGATGCGCAAGTGGTGTCCCACACTGACGAACGGTACAGGGACGCTTGGCACGTACGCGACGGAGCGGGACTGGCTCACGTATCTGTGGTCCGTTGACGGCGCGGCCCCCAGCAACGCGCGCGCGTTCGTGTCGACACTGGTTCCGTTGTTCAAAGCGCCCCTGAGCGGAGAGCTGGCGTGGAGCGTGGTTTCCGCGCGCGTCGGTGCGCTTCCGTCGCTGCCGGTTCGGCAGCGCCTCGACTTTCAAGCACAAGTGCATGGCCTTCGTCCGTGAAGGTCGGACCATTCGTATACGCGGTGATAGCTGCCGCGTGGCTTACGAGCTGCAGTGACCGTAGTCGCGGGCCGCAGAAGTCGTCCGCCAGCCGCGACGGCGTGGCGGACGCGGGCGCCCCGGCGTCCGACTCAGGCGCTCTTCCTTCGTTCGTTCCGGCAAGCTGTGCGCCGCAGCCTGACTGTGACAACGGCTTCTGCCGCATCGCTGCAGGCTCCTTCATCATGGGCTCGCCCCCTGACGAAGCCTACCGCGGACGAAACAACGAAGATCTGGTGAAGGTCACCTTCACGCATTCGTTTCTGCTCCAGCAAACCGAGGTGACCCAAGGGCAGTGGAAGAGCATGGGCTTTCCAAATCGCGCAGGCACGAAACCCGATGAGGGCGCCGGCAACGATTGCCTCGACGACAGCTGCCCGGCCGCCGTACTCGGCTGGTGCGAAGCGGCTTTGTTTGCCAACCAGTTGAGCCGCATGGAGGGACGTCGGGAGTGCATGATCCTCACCAACCCTCGCGGCACGGTTGGCGTGGACTACGTGTGTGACGGCGCCGAGCCGCTCGATTCGAGCTATTACGAGTGTGACGGCTATCGTTTGCCGACGAGTGGCGAATGGGAGTACGCAACGCGTGCGGGTACCACTACGCCGTTTTTCTCTGGCCCTTGGGAGGCGCCTATTGACCGCTGCTACGATCTACCGCACCTGAGTCGAGTGGCTTGGTATTGCGCCAATGCAGGGCGCTCCACTCACGCCGTTTGCACCCGTGAGCCGAATCCGTGGGGTCTCTACGATCTGCTCGGCAATGCGTCGGAGGCGGTCGCGGACCCAGGAGCGAGCGGCTACGGGCCCGACGACGTCGTGGACCCACCGCTAGCGGTGGAGCGCGAGGTCGGCATGCGTGCGCTTCATCCGCGTTTGTTTCGAGGGGCCAACTGGTACTCGGATCCCTACGTACTTCGCGTCGCAGCACAAGCCAGGCAACAGTCGGTATCCGATGCGAAGTCGCGAGATCCGGGCGAGGGGTTCCGCCTGGCGCGGACGCTAATCAATCACGACTAGTTCCCACTTGCGACATGTGTCAATGAGGAGGCAGGTCGTTGCGGCGGCGACGTCGATCTTGTTGGGTTTCGGATGCACGGATCGGTCTCGCGTTTCCGACGGCGCGAACTCTAGCGGTGTGGGTCGTGTCGATGCGGCTGCTGCGATGCTCGACGCCACTGTCGCACCGTCGTTCGTCCCTGCGACGTGCGCGCCGCAGGCAAATTGCGAGAACGGCTTCTGCCTGATTCCAGCGGGAACATTCACCATGGGCTCGCCGCTCACGGAAGCCTATCGCGGCCGCAACAACGAGGACCAGGTGCAGGTCACCTTCACGCATTCCTTCCTGCTCCAACAAACCGAGGTCACGCAAGGCCAATGGAAGAGCATGGGATTTCCCAACCGCGCCGGTACAAAACCGGACGAAAGTGTGGGAAACGATTGCGTTGGCGACGATTGTCCCGCGGCGGTACTCGGCTGGTGCGAAGCGGTGCTGTTCGCCAACCAGCTCAGTCGCATGGAGGGTAGGCAGGAATGCATGACCTTGAGCAACCCCCGCGGCACGGTTGGCGTGGACTTCGTGTGTGACGGTGCCGAGCCGCACGACTCGAGCTACTACGCGTGCGACGGCTATCGCCTCCCGACCAGCGGCGAATGGGAGTACGCCACGCGCGCTGGCACGACCACGACCTTCTTCTCCGGCCCATGGGAATCACCGATCGATCGCTGTTACGATCTTCCGCACCTGAGCCGGGTGGCTTGGTACTGCGCAAACGCCGGGCGGTATACCCATGCAGTATGCACGCGAGAATCCAA
>JAYUXI010000114.1:0-1969 GCA_043753085.1 Myxococcales bacterium
GGCTTCCTTCGGCGTCAACCGCAAGACCTGGAACATCGCCTACGCCGGCAAGGCCGACGACCTCATCAAGGACGACGTCCTCATCGAGTTCGACCTCGACTTGCCCCGTCCGAGCAAGTAGCCGCGACCTGGCGAGTCGTACTAAGCTCGCCATCATGCGACTTTCGAAACTCGTGGGCGGTCTGCTGTTGCTCCTGCCCGCGGCTGCCGCAGCCCAAGACGCCGGCACCGGAGACGCTGGCACCGAAGACGCCGCCGTTCCCGATGCGAGCAGCGGTGACGAAACCGGCGAACGCTGTCTCGACGGGTACGATCGCAGCTACGTGGAGGCGTGCGAGGGCAAAGCGGCTGGTGCAGTGTGCACATTTCGTGGCGGCGAGAGTGGCCGGTGTGCGGCCCTCCGTTGCATGAGTGCGGACGGTCTACCGCTCGCCGTCTGCGTGGCCACTACCGGCATGCCCGCGCCGCCGCCCGTTCTGCGTGACGCAGGCCTCGCCTCTGGCGATGCCTCTGCCGCACTCGACAGCGTCGTCGGCGGTGGCGGATGCGCCGTGGGCGCGCCATTCGGTACGGGGCTCTGGCCCTGGCTCTCGATCGCCGGCCTCGTGGGCGTCGTTCGTCGGCGCCGCGCGGCGCGCTAGAGTCGGATCGACTTCCAGCTTCCGCTGCGGAACTTCAGGCTCATCGTGGCCGAGGCCAGAATTGCGTACACCGCCGCCGCCAGCCACATGCCGACCAGGCCCATGTGCAGCTGCAGCGAGAGGAACCACGCGAGCGGAACCAGGCCGAAGAACACCAGGACGAACTGCGCGAGCGCGACGAACTTGGTGGCGCCGGCGCCGAACAGCGCCTCGCTCAGGATCATGGCGACGGCCACCAGTGGCGTGACCACGCCCATCACGCGCAGCGGCATGATCATCGCCTCGGCGACGAGGTGGCTGTGGGTGAGAAACTGCACGATCGGCCGGGTGAACAGCAGCCCCTCGGCCACGCCGACCACACCGAAGATCACCAGACCGAGCTTGACGCTGGACCAGCCGAACGTGGTGGCGAGGTCGTCGCGCCGAATTCCGAGCGACTGGCCCACCAGCGTGGCGGTGGCGGTCCCGAAGGCGAGACACGCGGTGAACGTGAGCTTCATCAGGGCGACGATGTTGGTGGTGGCCGCGCCGTTCACCGCTTCGACTCCGCCGCAGAGCGCCCGCACCAGCTTGCTGCCCTCTTCGTCGAGCTTGCCGGCGAAGCTGGTAAACACGCCGAACCCCGCCATCATCGCGATCGTGGCGAGCGCCGCCGGCAGCGACAGCTTGACGAGATCGCCGGTGAGCCGCCACGACAGGTTGCTGCGCCGGAAGGGCCGGTAGGCGTCGCGCTCGCGCCAGGCGAAGTACAGTACGATGAAGAGGCCGATCCACGTGGACAGGAACGCACCGAGGCCCGCACCGGGCGCACCCATGCGCGGCGCCCCGAAGTGGCCAAAGATGAACATCCAGCAGAACAACACGTTGAAGATGTTCATCACGACCGACGCGATGAGGTGCACGTAGGTCTTGCCGATGCCGTCGAAAAAGGACTTCACACCGATGGTCATTGCCATCGACACGATGCCGAGCAGACGCCAGCGCGAGTAGTCGTAGGCGATCTCCAGTACCTCCGGCGACTTGATCATGCGGCCGAGCAGCCACCGGATGGTGAGCGCGCCGAGCCCGGAAAACGCCACGCCCGCGATCAGGCAGAAAACGGCCGCATTGAAAAGTACCGCGCCCGCCGCGTCGTAGTTCTTCTCGGCGTGACGACGCGCGGTGAAGGCTTGCGTGCCGACGCTGATGGCCGACAGCGAGCCGCCGAACAGCCAGACCATGATGAGTGACGGCAGCAGCGCGGCCTGTGCGTTCGTGGCTTCGGGGCAGGGAAGCCGCGAGAAGAACACGACGTCGATCTCGTTGACTGCGCTCTGCAGCAACATGGC
>JAYUXI010000115.1:0-1969 GCA_043753085.1 Myxococcales bacterium
TGCCGAAAGCGGGCGTCGAGCCGTTGGTCGCGCTCGAAAACATGTACCGGCGCGCAGGCGAGATGGCCAAGGTCGATCCCGAGTTCGCGGCGGCCAGCCGGGCCGAGCTCGCCAAGCTGCAAGCCGGCGACGCCGCCAACCACGCCGTGTGGCGCCGCTTCGTGGAGATCACCAAGGAGTCGCTCGATCGCACGTACAAGGATCTCGGCATCGAGTTCGACACCTGGCGCGGCGAGAGCTCCTACAACGACGCGTTGCCCGGCGTAGTGCAGCTGCTCGAGGAAAAGAAGCTGGCTCGCGAAGACGCCGGTGCACTATGCATATTCTTCGCCGACCACGAAGAGGCCCCAGCCGAGCTGCGAAAGATCAAAGAGCCGCTGATCATCCGCAAGAAGGATGGAGCGTTCCTGTATGCCACCACCGATCTGGCCACGGCGTTCTACCGCGAGGACGAGCTGCACGCAGACACGGCGCTGTACGTGGTCGATGCGCGGCAGGGCCTGCACTTCAAGCAGCTGTTCGGCACCCTGGCGCTGCTCGGCAAGAAGATGCACTGCGAGCACATCTCGTTTGGTTCCATCATGGGTACGAATGGCAAGCCGCTGAAGACTCGTGAGGGTACCAACGTGTCGCTGCGCAGCGTGCTCGAAGAGGCCGAATCTCGCGCCGCAGGCCGCATCAAGGAAGAGGGCCTCGACGTGCCCGAGTCCGAGCTCGCGTTCGTGGCGCGTGCCGTGGGATTCGGCGCCGTGAAGTATGCCGATCTGAAGCAGAACCGCTCGAGCGACTACGTGTTCGACTGGGACAAGATGATTGCCTTCAAGGGCAATGCCGGCCCGACCATTCAATACGCATACGCGCGCATCGTCTCGATTTTCCGCAAGGCCGACACCACGCTGCAAGCCGTGTCGCGCGAGCCGGCGCCGCGCCTCGCCACGCCCGTCGGCGAAACGCGCTTCCGGCTCGACAGCAAGGAAGAGCGAAACCTGGCGCTGGTGCTGCTTCGCTTCGGCGACGCCGTGCACGAGGCCGCGCGCCTGCGCACGCCCCACGTGCTGTGCGACGAGCTTTATGCCATCACCCGAGCCTTCTCGAGCTTTTACGAGGCGTGTCCGATCCTGAAGTCGGAGGGCGACGTCCGCGCTGCGCGCTTGGCGCTTGCCGCGCATACCGGATTGGCGCTGGCGCGCGGCCTTGGTTTGCTCGGCATTGCCACCGTCGAGCACATGTAAACTGCACGTGGTTCGCGAGGCATGAAAAAAACGCACCCCGCCGTGTGACGAGGTGCGTTTTGGTTCGGTGGAGTTGAGGGGGATCGAACCCCTGACCTCATCCATGCCATGGATGCGCTCTCCCAGCTGAGCTACAACCCCGAACGGGAATAGGGTCTTACAGGGACGAGACGAACCTGTCTTCTGTTTTTTGCACGGTGGGCGTTCGGTTGCTGCCCAGGCGCAGGCGGAGCCGCCGGATTATCGTCTGCGGCACGAAGCGACACTCCGCGTATCTGCCGGCGTGAGCGCGATTCCAGCGCACCGATCGCGTTCGTCTTGGCACGCCGTTGCCGAGCATCGTTTCGAGCCGTTGGTTCGAACGTGCTAGATCGCGCCCGAGCCCGTGCACATTCCCCACGCCCTTGCGCCCCTCTTCGACGACGGCATCCTCGAGCAGGTGGTGAGACCACTTCGCAGCGGCAAGGAAGCCGAAGTGTTCCTGGTCGTCTCGCGTGGCGCGATGTGTGTGGCGAAGGTCTACAAGGACCTCGACGAACGGTCGTTCAAAAACCGTGCGGACTACATGGAAGGTCGCAAGACTCGCAATTCCCGCGATCAGCGCGCCGTCGACAAGGGCACCAAGCACGGGCGGGAGCGGGAGGAAGCCGCCTGGAAGTACACCGAGCTCGGCATCATGCGCCGGCTCCACGCCGCCGGTGTCCGCGTGCCAGTGCCGCACACCTTCAGCGACGGCG
>JAYUXI010000116.1:0-4997 GCA_043753085.1 Myxococcales bacterium
AGGCGGGCCGTATGCTGCGACAGGGTGGCCACGAGCTCGCCGAACAGCTGCCGTTCGCGCAGATCCGCGTGGGCCTCGGCCATCGCCAGCTTTTCGGAAAGAAGGTCGAGCTCGTCGGTGGTGTAGCGCTCGGCGTTGGCGACGGTTTGCTTGCGCCGCCAGCTGGCGGGGGCACGCGCAACGTTCGAGCGGGTGACCTCGACGTAGTGGCCGAAGACGCGTGTATAGCGCAGCTTCAGCGACTGGATCTGGCTCTCCGCGCGCAGTTTCTCCTCGCATTCGAGCAGCAGCTTTTCGCCGCCGTCTTGCAGCTCTCGCGCTTCGTCGAGCGCGGCGTCGTAGCCGGGCGCGAACAGCGGGCCGTCACCCAGCTTGGCCGGCAAGCTCTCGGCGAGGGCGCGGCCGAGGAGCGTGGCGAGATCGGCGGCTTCGTCGATCGCTGGCGTTTCGATTCCACCCAGCGTGGCGGCAGCGGCCCGCACCGCGCGCACGACCTCGGGCAGGGCCAGCAGCGAGCGCCGCAGGGCGCCGAGGTTCTTCGGCTCGATGCGACCGACCGAGATCTTCACGGCAAGTCGCTCCAGATCGCCGACGTGGCCGAGCGCCTCGCGTAGCAGCTCACGCTCGCGGGGTTGCGCGAGCAGGCACTCGACCTGATCGTGACGGCGGCGGATCGCGGCCAGATCGCGAAGCGGTGCCAGCAGCCGTCGGCGCAGCAAGCGCGCGCCGGCGGCCGTTTTGGTGCGGTCCAGCTGCGCGAGCAGCGACGTTTCTCGTTCGCCCGCCAGGCTGCGTACCAGTTCGAGGTGGGCCTGCGTCGACTCGTCCAAGAGCAGGTGCGCGCCGGGATCGTACCGCAGCAGGCGCAGCGGCAACGACTGCAGCGTGGGCTCGGCCGTGCGCAGAACGGCGACCAGCGCGGCCGCGGCAGCACGGGCCGGCACGCTGGGCTGGATGCGTGTGGCTTCGGCCGCCGGCAGCACGGCGTCGAGCGCGGGCAGCTCGTCGGCGAAAGGCCGCGCGGCAATGCGCCGCGACGTGCGCGGCCGCAGCGTGGCGATGTCGGTCACCAGCGCCTGCTCGACGTCGTGCTCGAGCACGATCTCTTTCGGGTCGAAGCGCACGAGCTCGGCGGCGAGCATCTCGCGGCCGTCGATGGCGGCTGCGAAGAGCTCACCGGTGGTGAAGTCGAGCGCGGCAAAGCCGGCGGCGGACACCGCCACGACCCAGTGGTTTTGCCCGGGGGCGATGCCGTTGTCGTCGTACGTGAGGCCGGGGCTGACCACGCGGACGACTGCGCGCGGGACGATGCCCTTGACCGTCTTCGGGTCGGCCATTTGCTCGCAGATGGCGACCTTGAAGCCCTGCTCGAGCAAACGCTGGACGTAGCCCGAGGCGGCGTGGTGCGGCACTCCGGCCATCGGAATCGAATCCTCGGAGCCTTTGTTGCGGCTGGTAAGGGTGAGATCGAGCGCCTTTGCCGCCACCACGGCGTCGTCGTAGAACAGCTCGTAGAAGTCTCCCATCCGGAAGAACACGATCGCGTCCGGGTGCTGCTCCTTGGCGGCGCGATGCTGCCGCATCACCGGCGTGTCGTCGGCCGGACGCACGACTAGAACACCGGTTTTGCGGCGAACCCCACCGTGCGGAGATCGATCAGCGTGAGCCCCTGCGACGCGCCGTCCAGCACCACCACTTGGCCGAGCGGCGGCAGGTAACGCATGGCCTTCGGATTGGCGCTGGTTTGCGTGTCGGTGAGGCTGAGCGCCAGCGCCGCGAACTGGTTGCGGCTCTGGAACCGCCACACCACGTCGCGCTCGGGACGGACCCTACCGTTCTCGTCGCGGCCGTCGACCAGGAAGTACGAGAACATGGGGTTGCGCATCGACAGCACGCTGCTGCGCGGCGGCGCCGGCTGATCGAGGGCTTCCCGTGGCAAGCTGAAGGTGCGCGAGTTCATCAGGCGCTCGCGGTTTTCGCAGGACTGCACGCAGCGGCCCTGTTTCTCGTCGGCTTGGACGTGGTGCAGGTACCCGTTGACGCTGCCGAACGCGAGCCAGGTGCCGCCGGCGCGGACGTTGAACTGCACCTGGTTGTGAAAGCAGCACTGGGTGGCTTTGAGCAAGCCGCGGTTGCTCGAATCGGACGGTACGACGGTGCGCTGGCTGACGCTGTTCAGGCGACCTTCCGGATACGCGTAGCGACCCAGCACGAGTCGACTCTCGGACGCTTCGAGGACGGGAAAGTCGCGGCTGGTGAGTGCGTCGGTGGCGTTGCCGAAGGTGCGCTCGCACACGTCGCGGTGGGCGGCGCCGCGCGCAGGTGGCGAGAGGTCGGCCGGCAGCGTGGCGTCGATCTCGCTCCAGCAGTCGTTCTCGTTGAGGAGCCAGTACGGATCGAGGTCGGGAAGAAGCTCGTCGGTAATCTGCACGTAGTCGCCGACGCGCTGGGTAAGAATGGGATCGGGCGGCAACCCGGCGTCTCGCGCGGCTGCTTCGAAAGCAATTGCATGCTGGCGCGCGAGCGGTGCGTCTTCGATTCCGAGCAAGCAGAAGTTGGTCTCGGGCGAGGAGAGCGTGAGCGTCTGGTGGTCGCTTGCGGACGAGAGCGCTCCGCGGACGCCTGGAAAACCAGGCAAGGCACCTTCGTACGAGATGGCCCAGTCCTGGTCGAGGTGGACGTCGGGCACCTCGTAGGAGAAGCGGACGCCGGGCGTGAGCGCGGTGCCGCCATCTCCGGCGGCGGCTTGCCGCGCTGCGATGTTGCTTGGATCCGCGAACGTGGCGAAGGTGGGCTGCAGTAGCGGGTTGGCCTCCGCGCCGCTGCCCGCGACGTCTAGCGGGGTGTTGCCTTGCGAGAGCGTGATGCCGCCGGGATATGTCGGGATGCGATCGCCACCCTCGGTGTCGTTCTCGTTGCGGAGCATGAACGACGAGCGCAGGCGATGCGGCACGACGACGGGATAAAAGGCTTCCCGCGAGACGAGCCCGGCGAGCTCGGGCGTGTTCAGCGCGGGCGCGCCGTAGGGGTCGCCGTCCCGTTCGGTCTGCGGCTCCGCGATCGAGCTCGCCCGCGGTGCGTCGCCCACGTTGCTGGGACGGCGGCACGGCGCGTCCCAGTCGTCGACGTCGAGTACGACGATTTGCCCGTTGGCCAGCGCCGCGAAGCCGAAGACGCCACGCAGCCGCCTTGGCCCGAGTACCGGCTCGACCCGGGTGGAGGATTCCGTGTATAATGCACCCGGGTTGCCTTGGGGTCGTGGGTTTGGATTGCAGAGTACACCCGAAACGTAGTCCTGGCCTTGCTGCACGGCCACGTCGTGGCGCGCAAACGTGATGGCGTTCACCGCCGACGCGAACGCGATGCGGTCGGCCGGCTGGAACGGCTGCAGCTCGGCGTGGGGGCGCACCAGCGGCTTGCGGTACGTGCTGGCCTTGTCGGTGACGTCGTAGACGAGCAGTGAGCCCTGAGCGGCCTCGACAGCGTAGAGGTAGCGTTTGAATGCGCGCGTGGGCGGACTCACGGCGATTTCGCGCACCGACAGCGTGCCGGTGAGATCGGCCGAGGAGACGACCTCGAGCGGCGTCAGCTCGACGGGCGCGCCCTCGGCCAGGTCGAACACGTGGATGATCGGGTTGTCGAGATCAGCCACGTAAAGCGTGGTGCCATCTTGCGCGGAGCGTCCGAAGCGCGGCACCCGCGGCGGCAGCAGCCGTGGACCCGCGTCGGCAGGCTCCGTGCCGGAACCGGCGTCCGGAGTGCCGCTGGAACCGCCCGCAGGCTCTTCGCCGCAGCTGGTGGGCAGTGGGTACGAGTCGGCGGTGCGCGCTCCGTTCTCGAGGTATGCGATGCCGTCGCCCCAGGCGAGGTCGGCCGAGGGCGGCGGGGCCGGTGGCAGCGTGGCGTCGACCAGGTACTTGAGCGGGCACGGCTCGAACGAGCCGGGGGCGAGCACCACGCTCGGTGCGGGGGTGGCGCCGCCGTCGCCTTCGGTGGGCGCGCCGTCGGCACGAGGGTCGCGGAACGACGCCACGTCCACGACCGCGAGGCGTGCGGGAGTGAGGCGGTCGCCGGGCAGCACCACGACGACGTCGTAGGGTGACTTCGCGTTCGAGCCATTCGGCACGATGGCCAGACCGCCCGCTGCTTGCGGCAGCCCGCACGCCACGAGGTCGGTGAGCTTCGGCACCGTGCCGCCATTGCGCCCGTCGCCAACGATGAAGTTCGAGGGCACCGCGTACAGCGCCGGCTTCTGCGCGGAGGCCGACGAAACGAAGGCCCAGCGACTGTCCGGCGTGGTGGCGACGTCGGTCGGGGACTCGCCCACCGGGATGAAGTTGACACCGGGGGTGCTGCGATCGGTGTCGGCCGACCGGTAGATGGTCATGTCGACCGCGGCCAGCTCGCCGGTGAGCGTACCGGTGGCAAGCGCGAAGTAATGGTACGGATACGCTTCGCCCTGCGACGTGACTTCGAGCTCGGGCGAGGCGCCGTTGCAGT
Organism: Myxococcales bacterium; assembly: GCA_043753085.1. Classification (GTDB taxonomy): domain Bacteria; phylum Myxococcota_A; class Polyangia; order Polyangiales; family Polyangiaceae; genus JAYUXI01. Next base: position 4,501 of record JAYUXI010000116.1, read on the forward strand.
TGTCGTCGCTGGCAGGCTCGGCTTCGGCGAGCGGCTCGTAGCCGACCTCGTTTTCGGCCGGACGATTCACCTTGAGGCACAGCGTGGCCAGCCGCTCGGCGCGCTGCAGGGTGGTGGTATTTTCTTCGGGCGGCGTGGTGCTGCACGCGACGTGACCGACGGCCAGCGCGCCCAGCCCCCCGCCGAGCAAGAAGCGAGCGGCGTTGCGGAAGGAGATCATCAGTCTTGCTCGCTCTTGGGAGGCGTCGGATCACCCAGCGTGAACACGATCTTCTCGAAGGTAGGGCTGGTCGCGTCCGAGCGATCCAGGTCGATGACCTGGATGAACGACTCGGTGAAGCTGGCCAGGTAGCCGAAGCGGTAGGTCAGGTTGCCCTCGGCGTCGCGCGGCACCGGATCGTGGCGGATGGCGGCGGCCATGTCGAACGGGTCGAAGGCGAGCGCGAACGGGCCGCGGCCGACCCGCAGGATGCGATCCAGCTGGCGGGTCTCGGGGT
>JAYUXI010000117.1:0-4993 GCA_043753085.1 Myxococcales bacterium
GAGCACTCAGGTCGGCTCGCTGGGCAGCGCCACGCCTAGCAAGCCGGCTGCGCTTGGACCGTTGAGCACGCGGCCGTCGCAAGGATCGAAGCGCGACCCGTGCGCTGGACAATCCCAGCTGCGTTCGCGCGGATTCCAGCGCACCGACGCGCCGAGATGCGGACACAACGCGGAGTGCGCGAAGAGGCAGCCGCTCTCGTCTCGGAAGACGGCCAGCCGGTGCAAGCCATGTCGGACGATGGCGCCGCGACCTCGGCCGATCTGATCGACCGAGTCGGCTCCGCCCGCCGCCAGCCAGTCGCCGTACTGCAGCGCCACGTTGAGGTTCTCGCTCACCCAGTTGATGGCGCCGCCGAAGTGCTTGCGCCGCGGATCGTAAATCGTCTCCCACGGGTGCGCGTGCCCGGCGATCAGCGCCGCCAGCAATGGCCCGGCCAGGGTGCCGTGGGTCAGGCCGTGCCCCGAGTCGCCGGTCACGACGTACACGTGGTCGAGGCCGCCCGGATCCCGACCGATGAAACCCAGGCCGTCGACGGGCTCGAGCACCTGTCCCGACCAAGCGTACGCGACGTCACCGATGCCGTGGAAGTGGGAGCTCGCCCATGTGTGCAGGGCTGCGTACGGATTCACCTCGGGCTCGGGCTGTCCGGTCTTGTGATCCTCGCCGCCGACCAGCAGCAGATCGGTGTCGCCCGACCCGATCTCCAGCCGCACGTAATGATAGGGATCGCCGTCGTCCCAGAGCAGGACGTCCGGCACGCTGCCCTTCGGCACCGGCGCGGCGATCATGTATGTGCGGTATGCAGCTTGTTTGGTGTGGATGGCAACGCGCTCGTGGAAGGGCACGTTCGACGCCACCACGATGGAGTCGGCGGTGATTGTCGCCCCACCTTCGAGGCGTGCGGATGGAGCCGTTCCGCCGGTCACGCTTTCGACAGTGCCCTGCACGATGCGCCCACCGAGCTCGCGCACCACCCGCGCCAGCCCTGCCACGTAGGCCAGCGGGCGAAAGCGCGCCTGCCGAGGGAAGCGCAACGCCGTACCGAGCGAGTGCAGCCCATCGACGTGCTCCAAGAGCTCGGTCTGCAGGCCCGCGCGCCGTGCGGCTTCGTGCTCGGCGGCGAGCTGCGCGGGCTCGTCTCCTGCCGCCGCGAACAGGTACCCGTCGACGCGCGCGAAGTCGCACTCGATATGGTGCTCGGTGGACCACTTCTCGATGAGGTCGATCGCAGCGCCGTGGCTCTCCGCAGCGAGTCGTGCGCCATCGGCCCCGAACCACTTTTCCAGCATGCGGTAGCGGTCGTCGAGAGCGCTCGAAAGATGGGCGCTGGTACGAAACGTCTCGCCGTGGCCGACGCCTTCCCGCTCCACCACCAGAACGGACAGTCCGTGCTTCAGCAGACACAGGGCCACGGAAAGTCCGGCGATGCCAGCACCGATGACGCATGCGTCGACTCGCATGGGCTCACCGAGCTGCTCGAGTGCCTGGAGTGTGAGTGTTGCAGAGTCCCAAACCGGTTTGCTGTGGGCGGTCGACATCGGCAAGGCATAGCCACGCGAGGGTGGACGCTCCTGTCGGAGCTTTCCCGTACGGCCTCGGCGCGCCGGCGATCAGTCGAACCGGACTTGCAGCTCGCCCTTTCTCGTGTGGTTGGCAATCAACCGCGTACGAACGGCGCCACGGCAGCGCGAAACGTGGCGCTCCACGGCTGTTTCGTGCGGGTGTTCGGATCGATGCACACGAGCACGCGCTCCCCCGACGCGTGCTCGATCTTTCCGTCGTGCGACAGCACCGAGAATCCGAACACCACGCTGCTCGAACCGAGCTTCGAGATCCAGACGCGCACCCGCACGTCGCCCATCTGATCGACCGGCACGTGGTATTCGATGTGGTTTGCACGCACCACGTGAAAGGCGTCTGGGTTGCCGTCCACGTCCATGGTGCCTTTCCAGCCGAGGCGCAGCCAGAACGAGCCGATGGTGCGCTCGACGAAGAGCAGGTAGCGCGCGTTGTGCAGGATGCGGTACGCGTCGAAGTCGTCGAAATAGACGGCTTGGGTGGACTCGTGAAAAGGCTGCTCGCTCATGCGCCAGCCTCTACACCAACGACGCGGCGCGCAGGGCGTCTTCGACGCGCGTGGCGAGCGCGCGCCGCTGCGCCACCAGAGCCCGCGCCACGCCCGGGCGTCCACGGCGAAGCCAGGCGTAGGTGAGACTCGCGCGCGTGCGGCATACGCGTTCCTCGAAGCGCAGCGCAGCGTAGCCGGTGGGGAGCGCCAGCAGCGCCAGCACGAATGCGTTGGGGTCCATGACTCCGCCATCGCCCGACCAGCCCATCCAGAAAGCCACCGCGAGGATCTCGAGCGCCCACCACAGCGGCAGCAGGAACATGCCGAGCGTGAGCTTGACGGTGCCCTGCACGTCTTCTTCGGCGCGCCGGGCCAGTACGCCGATCAGTCGGTAGGGCAGCCACGACAGCAACGCGCCCACGAGCGCCGGCAGCGCCAGTGCCATCAAGACCAACACCTCGCGCAGCACCGCCGCCGTGCGCACCCGACCGACTTCGACGCCCCAGGGATCCTCGATACCGAGCTCGCGCAGGGTCGCCACGTAGGTGCGCGCCTCGGCGACGATGGCCTCGAGGGTGGCGGGATCACGCGCCGCCAGCTCGCGGTACCCGCGCAGCATCGCCTTGGCGTGGACATGACGTTTCGCCACGTCGTGCGCGTCTTCTGCCGAGCCCGCCGCGTAGGCCGAGACCTCGGCGATGCCCTCGAGCAGCTCGCGCGTATCGGCGGTGAGGGCTTCGGCCTCGAGCCCCACGCGCATCGCCGCCGTGAGCGACCGCGCCGCTTCATGTGCATCTTGCATGTACGCATCCTGGTAGTCCTTCACCACGATGGGCGCGCCGAGCGCCACCAGCGCGGAAGACCGGAACACCGTTTTTGCGCCGTAGACGATCGCCGCGGGCACGATGCGTAGACCAAGCGCGAAGCCGTGCTCGGCCTCTGCAGAAAGCGCGATCCGCGCGGCGCCTGTCTTGAACGGCTTGAGCTGCGGATCCGAGTGCGACGTGCCCTCGGGAAACAGCGCCAGCGGCTCGCCGCGCGCCAGCGCCGCGCGACACAGCGCGAAGGTGCGCTCGTTGGCCTCGGCCCGGCCGGCGTCCCCTCCGTCTCGTGTACGGTACACGGGGATGGCCCCGAAAGCGCTCATGGCCAGCTTGCCCAGCGGGTTGCCGAACAGCGTGCTCTTGGCCAGAAAGCGCGCCGGCTGGTGGGTGGCCAGGCGCAGCACGATCGGGTCGAGCAGCCCGTTGTAGTGGGTGGCCACGAACAGTACCGGGCCCGAAGTTGGGATGCGCTCGCCGCGCGAAAGCCGGACCACCGGAAAAAACAACCGCACGAGCATCCCCACGACCCAGCGCACGGCCGCATGCACGGGGTTGTTGGCAGGGGCGCTCACGGGAAGCCGACTCTAGCCGAACCGAGACCCGTGACGGGCAAGGCCCGACTTCGCGCGGCCGCGGATCGGCCAAACTTCTTCACGAAGCGGCAGTCGGCAACGCTACGTTGCAACGATGCAACACTACGCACTCGTTCTGGTCTCCGCACTGCTTGCCCAATCCCTGTGCGCGGGCTGTGGCGGCGGATCGGACCCTGACGAGCCCCTGGTCGAACGAGACGCTGGCACTGCCGACGCCGCGACCGAACGCGACGCCGCGACCGAACGCGACGCCGAGAGCCCAGCCCGCGACGCATCGAGCGACGCCGCCCCGGTGCCGGAACCGGTGCCAGCACTGGGCACCTGCAAGTTCACCGTGGACGGCGCGCCCTACCAGAGCGCTGCGGGGGACGTCTTCACCACCGCGCTCCTTGCAGACGGCAGCCTCAGCGTGCAGTGCGTCGCCGTTGCGGGCACGCAGCGCCTCACCATCAACCTCGCGGTCAACGGAGTCACGGCACCCGGCATGTATGGCAATGCGCTCGCGCAGCTCTCGGAGCAACCGGCCGAAGGCGGCTCGGCCACCCAGTACCGCACGTTCACCGCCAACTTGGTCGTGCAGGAGCTCAGCGCCACCGCGGTGGCGGGCTCGTGCAGCTTTGCGGCAGCGGGCACTGCGGCCACCAAGAACGTGACCGTGTCGTTCAACTTACCGCACCGCTGATCGAACCGAGCCAGGCCGGCTACGCCAGAAACTCGCGCACTTCGTCCTGGTCCATGTGGACCAGCATCACCACGAGATCGCCGGGGCCGGTAAGCGCCAGGGCTCGCTTCAGGCCCGCCAGCTCGTCGTCGACGAGCTCGTAGACCTCTCGGGGAAAGCCCAGCTCCGCGAAGACCCGCTGGTAGATGGCCGGCACGGCGCCGAGCTTGCGGCCGCGCAGGTAGCCGGTCAGCTCGCGGACGATCAGATGATCGGGGCGCAGCGATGCGATCTCGCGCACCACGCCCTCGATGTCGCTGTCGCTGCGGTCGCCGGGGCTGGCGGCGATCACCACGAGCTTGGCCGGTGCAGAATCCCCGGAGGGGGAGCCAGGTGCCTGCGCGCGAAGCGCACGCACGAGCTGCAGCACTGCGCGCACGCCGTCCGGGTTGTGGCCGAAGTCGAGCAGGATCTTCACGCCGTCGCGATCCAGCAGCTGGCCGCGACCGGGGTTGTCGCGCATCGCGAAGCTACGGAGCGCTACGGCGATGACGTCCATGGCGATGCCGAGCCCGCGCGCCGTCGCCACCACGCCGAGCAAGTTCTCGACGTTGTAGCGAGCCGCGCCCCCGAACGTGATCGGTGCCTCGTCGACCCGCATCAGCACGACGTCGTCGACGAGAATCTCGCCGCCGCGAGCCATCACGCGCGAGCCACGATGTGCGCCGAGCAGTCGCTGGGTGTCGGCGCGCCCCTCGGCAACGTCGAGGTCGGCAAACAGCGTGATCTTGGCGCGCAACGTGGCCGCGTGCGCCATCAAATGAGGATCCCGCGCGTTGAGGGCCA
>JAYUXI010000118.1:0-11908 GCA_043753085.1 Myxococcales bacterium
CTCGAGCGCGAGATCATTCCGCTCTTCTACGATCGCGTCGAAGACAACCTGCCGCGCCGCTGGATTCACAAGATGAAGTCCACCATCGCGGCGTGCGCCGCCGACTTCAACACCGTGCGCATGGTCAAGGAGTACGCCTGCAATTACTACGTGCCCGCCGTCACGCGCTGGCGCGAGCTCACCGGTAACGGCGCCGCAAAAGCGCGCGAGCTGGCCGAGTGGCGAGCCCGCGTGAAGAGCGCATTTGGCGACGTCACCGTGCGCAGCTTCTCCGCCCGCGGCACGTCGGACGTGTCCATCGGCGAGCCGCTGCTGGTCGAAGCGCGGGTGGCGCTGGGCAGCCTGAGCTCGTCCGACGTCCGCGTCGAGGCGTACTCCGCGCTCACGCACGGCAGCCAAACCCTGAGCCAGGGGGAGGCGTTCTTGCTGACGTACGTGGCGCAAGAAGGCGAAGAGCACGTCTACCGCGGCGAAATCCGCCCCGCCGAGACCGGCACGCACGGCTTCTCGGTGCGCGTCCTACCGAACAACGCCCTTTTGCCCAACCCGTTCTCGACCGCGCTGTTGCGCTGGGCATGAACGAGGCCTCGCTTACTCCGGCAGCCGTTTCGGTGACCAGCCCGGCTGCAACGCCGGGCGCACCATCGTGACCTCGTCGAGGTCGGCACACGCGAACAGCGGCGTTCCGAACACCCAGCGCGGCGTGCACCGGCTGTACACACTCGACCCCGGCGTCGTGGCGGCGATCGAGAGCGCGCGCCCGCGATGCCACGCATACGGCGGCGACGTGAGCGTGTCGATCACGCCGACGGGCGAGACGTGTAGCCGTTCGTCCAGGCGAAACATCGATTCGTCCACGATCAGCACCCAGTCGTCGTCGGTCTTCGTCAGCGAAGCCGTGCTCTCCTCGGTGGGAAGGGGCAGCTCCGCGGAACGAGCGCGCTCGCGCAGCGTCCGGTCGTCAAGGCGCACCACCGCGAGGTGTCCGGGGCTCGTGTGCGCCACGACGTAGAAGCTGTCGCCCGCATGCCAGAGCGGCTTTGCGGGTCCGAGTCCCATGGCCACGACGCGGATTCGAGTCGTGGCCTTGGCGCGCAACGAGCCGTCGAAGAGCTGGATCGACGCCCGCGCCTCCGGAGCCACGGAAGACACCACCGCGACCTCGCCGCGCGCTCCGAACGCAACCGCATGCCCGCGGACCAGACGTCGCTCGCGCACGCGCGTTAGCTGACGGTCATACATTTCGAGGCGCGCCCAGCCTTTGTACGCATCGTCGTCGAATTGCTGCGAGAGCATCACCACGTGCGTGCCGTCGAAGTCGATGCGCGGCGGCGATCCCACGAGCGCCGAAAGCGCCGGGGTGACGTGGCGCACGATCTCGGCGCGGGCGACGTCCCACTCGTAAAGATACGGCGCTTCGCGCACGCGCTTCTGCTCGTCGTAGGCGGAGCGGTACATGGCGGAGTACACCGTGCCTTCGGGATACGCGCTCGAGGGCGGCTGCGCTTCGATTACGTCGGGACCCGCCAACGTCTCGTACCCGAAGAGGACGATGGGCACCTTCGTCACGCGCTCGCCTGCAGGTGGCGGCTGCGGCCGATCGGGTACACCGAAACCCAACGGCGGCGCGCTGGCGGCGGGAGCGAGCGCGCCCGTCGCCACAGGCTGCGGGTGCGATGTTTGCATGGTACACGCACATGCCGCCAGGAGCGCGATGGCGACGTACTTCACTGCACACCTCGGCGCGCCGTCTGCACGAAGCCGCGCTCGTGCTCCTGCGGGCCGTGCTCGTGGAGCGTGAGGCGTTGGGTCGACGGGTCGACGGAGCCCCAGCGCTGCGTACCCTCGTCGTACAGCCAGATCTCGTGGCGCACGCCCCGAACGTTCCTGTCGGTGCCGCCTCCGGCGCACACGACGTCGAGCAGGTGAACGGGGCCTCCGCCGGCCGCGAGCCGTATGCCAGCCGGTGTGGCGCGCAGCGAAGCCCAGCGCGGATCGCTAGGGGTCAACGTGTCGTGCTGGCGAATCACGACGTTGTGTTCTCGGTTCTCGGTGTTCGCCGACGCGTCCAGGTGGAGCACGTCGCCGGGACGCGCGGAGATCACCCCCGTCAGTCCCCCGGCGCGTCGTTGATACAAGCCCGATGCTCCGAGCTGTTGCAGGCACCCCGAACCGAGCGTCTCGCCCTTGAAATGCGCGCCGCCGTGGAGAGCGATCTGGGTGTGCCGGATGTAGCCGATGCAGTCGATGCCGATGTGAAACGTGTCCTGCAGCTCGCGGATCGACTGCGGCGTGACCGGCGCCACGCCGCGCAGGGCCCCGGCGTCGACCAGCGCCTGCGTGACCGCCACGAGCTCCTTCGGCGTGGGCCGCCCGGTGGTGCAGTGGCCGAGCGCGCCCAGCATCTTGGCACACGCCCGCTGGGCGAGCGCTTGGCGCGCGCGATCGCTGCCGAGCTGCGGGTTGTCGCGGTGGTTCGAGTGGAACATGGGCGCTGCAAAGACGTCCGCCTGCCCGGCGATCCGATACGGCCCCGCGAAGCTGCGTTCGAGCGCGTCGAGCTTGGCGGCCGTGGCGTCGTTTCCGGCCTGCGGCGCGAGGGTGGCGACGGCCTGCAACGGCGCGCCATGCATGCGAGCCAGCAGGTGGCGGAGGTCGGGCGGGGGCGTATTGGCGTCGAGCACCCGCGTGTAGTCCGGCTCGCGCGAGGCGGACGGGGCAGCCGCGCGGGGAGCCTGCAGTGAATCGAGGTCGAAGGCGCGAGACGCACGAGCGCCGGTTACGGGTTCTGACATGCCCCTCCCATCGGCCGAACGCCCGCAGCGGTTGCGTGGAAATCGAGTCCTTGTGCCGACCGTACCATGGTCCAAACCATGGCCCATTCACGGGCGCTGCGAAGCCGGACGCCGGTGGGGTATAGTGCCGGCGTGGGCTTCGTCGATCTGCATTGCCACTGGCTCGTCGCGCACGACGACGCGGGCGCCGTCACCGCGCTCGACGACGGCTCGCGCGCACTCGCAGACTCGCGGGCCATGCTCGAGGGGCTCGGGCAGCTGGGCTTCGAGCTGGTGCACGCCACGCCGCACATGCGCCCCGGCATGTTCGATCTCGACAAGCCACGGCTCGAAAAAGCCTACGCGGACACCACCGCGGCCCTCGGTCCGAGCTCCGTGCAGACTGCACTGGCCGCCGAGCACTTCTTCGACGACGTGGTGTTCACCCGCATCCAGGCCGGCCACGGCTTGCCGTTTCCGCGCCGTCCCCTGCCCGACCGGCCGGCCTCACCACGTCCGCTCACGGCGATCCTGGTCGAGTTCCCGCGGGACCGATTTCCGCTGGGCGTCGTGGCGCAGTTCCAGCGACTGTTGCAGCGGGGCTACTTGCCGGTGCTCGCGCATCCCGAACGCTACCGGCCAGTCTGGGACGATGACCGGTGCTTGGATCCGCTGCTCGAGGCGGGCGCGGTGCTGCTGCTCGACGCGTGCTCCGTGGTCGGCAAGTACGGCCGCGCGTCCGAAGCGGCAGCCCGCAAGCTCCTCGACGACGGCGCCTACCAGGCCGCCTGCAGCGACGCGCATCGTCCGGGCGACATCGCCGAGGTGGAGCGCTCGCTGCGCACGCTCGAGACGCTCACCGGCAAGGACGAGATGCTCCGTTTGTTCGACCGCGGTCCCCGCGAGATCTTGGCCGGCGCGGTGGTCTGAAACGGGGCGGGCTGCGGTGGCTCCTATCCATGTCGAGACGTTCGGAAATCCGTGCTCTCCAAGCGTAGTCGCGAACGGCACGCACATCACCTTGACGCCACTCGATACGTTCGTATGGTGACCGTCCACTTCGTCCACTGCAAAATCAACGAAAGATAGACACCATGAGCGTAGCCAAGATCACCGAAATCATCTCCAGCTCCACCAGCAGCTTCGAAGACGCGATTCAGCAGGGCGTGGCCCGTGCCACCAAGACCCTGAAGGGCGTGAAGAGCGTCTGGGTCAAGGATCAGAAGGCCATGGTCACCGACGGCAAGATCAGCGAGTACCGCGTCGGACTCAAGGTCACGTTCATCTTGAACGACTGACGCGTCGTCGGGGCGGGTTCACGTCGTCGAGCCGCACGTCGCCGGGACTCGTGGTCTGTACGTGACACTGCACGAGATCGAAGCGTCCCGACGTTTGCCGACGCGGTCGGTCCGCGTGGACGCAGTGTAAGCTGCGGCCGGTCCGCGCGTTTCTGGTCCGAGGAGATTCTGATCATGCCCCGCTTCACGCTTTCCAGCATCGCTCTGTTTTCGATTGTCACCGGCTCTCCGGCACTCACCACCGGTTGTGCTTCAGGAGCACCGGAGGCCCACGCAGGCTCGCGCGAGCACGCCATCGTAGTCGTGGGCGTGGGCAAGGTGCACGCCAAGCCCGACGTCGCGCGGATCCAGATTGGTGTCGAGACTCGCGCCGCCACGGTCGAAGCAGCCAACCGCCAGAACACCGAACAAATGACCCGCCTGCTCGGCGCGTTGAAGGGTGCAAAGATCGCCGAGAACGATTTGCGCACCAGCAATTACTCGATCGACTTCGAGCGCAACGATCCGGGCCCGATGGCGGTACCGACGCCCGCGCCGTCAGCCACCGCCGCGCCGGGCGGCAAGAAGGCGGCCGCGGTCAGCGCTCCGGCAGCCGTGGCGGCAGCTCCGGCCGGCAACTATCGCGTCTCCAACAGCGTACAGGCCACCGTGCGGGATCTTTCGCGCGTGGGCGCCGTACTCGACACCGCGGTGGCCACCGGGGCGAACACCGTCTGGGGCGTGACGTTCGAGCTCGAAAACGACAGCGCCGTCGGTCAGCAAATGCGGGAACGGGCCGTCGCCGACGCTGCCGAACGCGCAGCCTCGCTGGCCAAGCTCGGCCACGTGGAGCTCGGTGAGATCCTGTCCATCAGCGAGGTCGTCGGCGGCGGACGCGGCATCGTCACGCAGATGGCGACGTTCGACAAGCGAGGCACGCCGGTGGAGTCTGGCGCTCTGACTTTCGAGGGCCAGATCGAGATCGTCTACGCCCTGAAACACTGAAACACTGATGCATCGAGGCGCTGCGGCCCATACGACTACGCCGCCCAGCACGACGGCGCGCACGTCCGCCGTAGTCGGACAAGGTCGGCGCCTGACCGCCACGCATCGCTGGGGGATTGTGAAACGCGGACCGGCCCGAGTAGGGTACGCGGCCTATGTCCAAACTCGAGCTTGGCGAAACGATCGCGGTCCTGGGTCTCGGGTACGTCGGCCTGCCCGTCGCGTTGGCGCTCGCCAAGGGCGTGGCCGCGGGCGGTCGGGTCATCGGTTTCGACGTCGACCAGAAGCGCATCGCCGAGCTCCGCGCGGGGCATGACCGCACCGGCGAGGTCGACGGCGCCGAGCTAGCCGCCGTGCCCCTGCACGTGTCCTGCGATCCGGCGGATCTCGTGGGCTGCTCGTTCTACATCGTGGCGGTGCCGACCCCCGTGGATCAGCACAACGTGCCCGACCTCACCCCGGTCGAGCGCGCATCCCAGAGCGTCGGCCGCGCGCTGGCCGCCACCAAGGCCGCCGGCGTCTCGCTCTCGCGTCCGGCCGTCGTGGTCTACGAATCGACCGTGTACCCCGGCGTCACCGAAGACGTGTGTGGCCCCATCCTCGAGCGCGAGAGCGGCCTGCGGCGCGGCCCGGATTTTCGCCTCGGCTACTCGCCCGAGCGCATCAACCCCGGCGACAAGGAGCACTCGTTCGAACGCATCATCAAGGTCGTCTCCGGCGAGGACGAAGAAACCCTCGACCGCGTGGCGGCGGTGTACGGCAGCGTGGTCAAAGCCGGCGTGTTCCGCGCTCCCTCCATCAAGGTGGCCGAAGCCGCGAAGGTGATCGAGAACACCCAGCGCGACATCAACATCGCGCTGATGAACGAGCTTGCGATGATCTTCGACCGCCTCGAGATCCGCACCGCCGACGTGCTCGCCGCCGCCGGCACGAAGTGGAATTTTTTGCCCTTCAAGCCGGGGCTCGTGGGCGGTCACTGCATTGGCGTCGATCCGTACTACCTCACCACCAAGGCGCAGGCGCTCGGCTACCAGCCCGAGGTGATCCTGGCCGGCCGCCGCATCAACGATCAGATGGGCACGTACCTGGCGCAACGCTTGGTCAAGCTGCTGATCGGCGCCGACCGCCCGGTCAAGGGCGCCAAGGTCGGCGTGCTCGGGCTCACGTTCAAGGAAGACGTGCCGGATCTGCGCAACAGCCGCGTACCCGACATCCTGAAGGAGCTCGCCACCTTCGGGGTCATGCCGATGGTTCACGATCCCCTGGCCGACGCCGCCGAGGCGCGCCACGAATACGGCGTCGAGCTGGCTTCGCTGGACGCCTTCCGCGAGCTCGACGCGGTGGTCTTGGCCGTGCCGCATCAGGCGTACCTCGCAGCCGGATTCGAGGGACTCTGCACGCATCTGACCGATGGCGGCATCTTCCTGGACGTCAAAAGTGCGTTCCCGGTGACGCAGCCGCCGCGAAGGATTCGCACGTGGAGCCTCTGAAGGATCTGGATGCCCGCCCGGCGGGCACTGATGAGCCCCACGACGTAGGGCCCCGCAGCGAGCCACCGGCACACCTCACCGTGCGTCCGGCGCAGGGCAGCTTCGTGCGGCGCAACCTGATCAAGCTGGTGCTGTCGGCGCTGATCACGGCGTGCCTGCTGTACGCCATCGCCAAAGAAGACATGTCGCTGGTGCCGCCCCTGGCCACGTTCCGGCACGTTCGCTGGTGGACCGTCCCGGTCTACTTGCTGATGCTTTGCACGATGACCTACTTCCGCGCGGTGCGCTGGCGGTACCTGCTGCGCTCCTTCGCGCCCGACCTGCCCAACGGCCGCCTTGTGCGGCTCTCGCTCATCGGCTTCGCGGCGATCCTCATTTTGCCGTTTCGGATCGGCGAGTTCGTGCGGCCGATGATGCTGAAAAAAGACATCAAGATCAGCATGTCGGCCGCCACCGGCACCATCGTGGCCGAGCGCATCGTCGATGGGCTGATCGTGAGCGTCGTGCTCGCACTCGGCCTCCTGTACCTGCCCACCATCGACCCGATGCCCGAAACGGTGGTCGGGCTCTCGGTAAAGATGTCGCTGGTGCGCGGCTCCGGCTTCACCATGCTCGGCATCTTCGGGGTGGCGTTCACCACCATTGCGATCTTCTACTTCGCCCGCGACTTCGCCCGCCGCGCCACGCTGGCGGTGTTCGGGCTTTTCTCGAAGAAGCTGGCCGAGAAGCTGGCGGCCATGGCGGCCGGCTTGGCCGACGGCCTGCACTTTCTCCAGCGTGGGCGCGACGCGCTGCCGTTCCTGGCCGAAACCGGCCTGTACTGGGCACTGAACGGCCTCGGCATGTGGTTTCTGGCGTGGGGCTGCGGCGTGGTGCACGCCGACGGCAGCGCCATCCACGTGGCCGAGGGTTTCGCCATGATGGGCATGCTCGGGGCCACCGTGTTGATCCCGGGCCCACCCGGCCTGCTCGGGCTGTTCCACGTCGGCATCTACTGCGGAATGAGCCTGTTTTTCCCCGCCGACGTGATCGAGGGCCCCGGTGCGGTCTACACCTTCTTGCTGTACGCGATCCAGGCGTCCTTCCAGACGCTGGCTGGCGCCGCCTGCTTGGTTGACCCCCGCGCCCGCGCCGAGCTCGCCGCCGCCAACCACGAGAGTGTCGAAATCACCTGACTTCGCAGGGCCACGAACTTGGCCCGCGGTCGCCGAGCCGGGTAGCCACGGTGGATGCGCGCTTTCTTGATTCGCGGGTCCGGTCTCGGCAAAGCCATCGCGGCCGGCGCGCTCGCGGCGTCGTTGGTCACGGGCAGCGCGGCCATGATGGGGCATTCGATGGCCGACGCAAAGGCCGGCTACGAATCGGCCTATGGCTTCGAGCGGACCTGGAACGCGGCAACGCGCCTCCTGCGCGTGGACCTAGGCCTGCACGTGGTCGAGAAAGACGAAACCACCGGCTACATGCTCTTCGAATACTCCTCGAGCGAGAGCGGCAAGAAGATCACGTCGGGCTCCGTGGAATTCGTGGGAGGGCGGGAGCCGGGCAGCCCGGTGCACGTGGTCGTGCAGCTGCCGGAGATGCCGCGCTACCACGAGCAAAACCTGGTCGATCAGCTCGCCAAGAAGCTGCGCACGGAATACGGCGATCCGCCCAAGCGCCTGCCGAAGCCCGCACCCGTGGAGCCAGACGCGGGCCCGAAGGAGTGAACGACTGCGCCCCGCGCCCGTCGGCGGTCACGAACCCGGCAGATCCAGGGCTTCCTGCACCCTGGCGTCCACCGTCGGCATGACCTTCGTGGTCTTTTGGTCCTGATCGGGCTGATCGGGCTGATCGGGCTGACCCTTCACCGAATCCGGGTTGGCGCAGCAGCGAAAGCCGAGCTGATAGAACGAGAACATCTCGTAGTGGGCCACCGTCATCGGGCGGCAGCGGGTTCGCACCGGGCCCCAGTAGCCGCCCTTCGACCCGCTCTGGTAGGGCGCGGCGCTCTCGTTGACGACCCACTCGTCGACGTTGCCGGCCATGTCGTGCACGCCGTAGGGGCTCACGCAGCTCTCGAAGCTGCCGGAAGGCACGCGCTGGTCGAGCCGCTTGGCCTCGGCCGCGCGAGTCGCGGGGTTGCCGAGCGCCGTCTCGTTCACGTCGAGGTGCGGCTTGTCGATGTTGCAGGCCTCGGCGCTGCGCGCGAAACCGTAGGGGTAAGGCAGGTGCTCTTGGCCTTCGCAGGCCAGGGTCCATTCGCTGCTCTGGCAGAGGCGCTTGCCCTGGGCCTTGCAGGCGTCGCGCGACTCGTACCAGGTCTTCATGACCACCGGCAGCGCGCCGGCCTTGTTCGGGTACTCGTACTTGTCCATGCAGAAGTGCTTCTGCACGGTCTTGCCCGTGCATTTGGGCTCGGGCGCGAACTCGGCGCAGCGCAGCTTCAGCTCGGGATCGAGCCAGCGCAGGCACTTCTGCTCCAGATTCGGGCAGTACTCTCCGACGACCTCGATCATGTCCGAGGAGCACGCGCCGTTCGTCAGCCGCTCGATGCGCGGCGTCACCGACTCCTTGAGGCCGGCACTGGCCGCAATGGCCATCTCCGCGACTGCGCTGGTGGCGTCGACGATGTCTTCGCCGCCGAGCGAGAGCGTCTGGACCGCGGCCGGAGCCGGCGGCACCGGAGCCGCGGCCCAACCCGTCATGATCACCAAGGCAGCGGCTCCGAGCGCCGAGGCCAGGATGCGACCGGCCCAGTTCGAGCGATGCGACGACGGCTCCGAGGTCATGCCTCCAGGAGATGCAAACAGTCGGCCAGGATTATTCTTCTGTCTTGGTACTTCGGTCGCGTCCATGTTCGCCCCACAAAACCGCAGCAGGCGCGCGTTTCCCTCGCGCTGGGCGGCGATGCGCACCGGCACCACCCGCGACAAATCGTATGGGAGCCGTGATCGATACGTCACGTTTGTGGCAAAAGACGCGCGGGAGCGCGGCTGGCGTGCCACGGTTGGGAGGGCTCACGCAGCGCGGGAGGCATGGCCCGCGCGGACCTTCACCAGGCGAGCGTGCACGGCCCTACCGAACGCACAAGAGCCGCGTCGCTTGCTCCAGCGTGAGCTCCAGCTCGCCCATGATCGTGTCGTCGGTGGCGCAGCCGCGTTCGCAGCGCGCGGCTTGCTTGCCGCAGATCCGTACCACGCCGCCCGTGCAGGTGATCTCGCCCGCCGGGCAGGCTTCTGGCGGCACGGGCGTCGCCAGCACGGCGCCACGCGGCGGCTCGCACACCTGGGCGCGAATCTCGTCGGGGGTCTTGGCGACGTAGCTGACGGGAACGCCCTCGACCACGCAGCCGCGCTCGCACGCCCCCAGCGACAGCTGCCGGCACGGATCGCCCTGCCCCTGCACTCCGCCCACCGACAGGAATGCCTCGCCGCCGATGCACGCGGCCACGTCGGGCGGGCAGTCGTGCGCGGTCACGGCGCGCCCCAGCGCCTCGCGATCGCGTTCGCCACACGACGCGTCGCACGCAAAAAGGCCGAGCACCAACGGGAGGAGGGCTCGGCCTTTTGCGTGCGTCATGCAATCCCCGTGCGCAAGACCCCTCAGGTTTCGACGAACGACTTGATCTGCTTCGAGCGCGACGGGTGCTTCAACTTGCGCAGCGCCTTCGCCTCGATCTGGCGGATGCGTTCGCGGGTCACCTCGAAGTCCTGACCGACCTCTTCGAGCGTGTGATCGCTCTTTTCGCCGATGCCGAAACGCATGCGAAGGACCTTTTCTTCGCGCGGCGTGAGCGTCTGCAGAACCTTGCGGATCTGCTCGGCGAGGTTCTGGTTGATCACGGCTTCGGCCGGCGAAATGATGCTCTTGTCCTCGATGAAGTCGCCGAGGTGCGAGTCTTCTTCTTCGCCGATGGGGGTCTCGAGCGAGATCGGCTCTTTCGCGATCTTGAGGACCGCGCGGATCTTGTCGACCGAGAGCTCCATCTTGACGGCGATCTCATCCAGGAGTTCGGCCGCGAGCCCACCCCGGAAGAGATCGCCGAGAAGATGGAGCTCCCGCTCGACAAGGTCCGCAAGGTCCTCAAGATCGCCAAAGAGCCGATCTCGCTCGAGACCCCCATCGGCGAAGAAGAAGACTCGCACCTCGGCGACTTCATCGAGGACCTTGCGGACCTTGTCGAGCGGGAGCTCCATCTTCTCGGCGATCTCTTCCGGGGTGGGCTCGCGGCCGAACTCCTGGACGAGGTAGCGGCTGGTGCGAATCAGCTTGTTGATCGTCTCGATCATGTGGACCGGGATACGGATCGTGCGCGCCTGGTCGGCGATGGCGCGGGTGATGGCCTGACGGATCCACCACGTGGCGTAGGTGCTGAACTTGTAGCCGCGCTTGTACTCGAACTTGTCGACGGCCTTCATCAGGCCGATGTTGCCCTCCTGGATCAGATCCAGGAACTGCAGACCGCGGTTCGTGTACTTTTTGGCGATCGAGACGACGAGGCGCAGGTTGGCTTGCACCAGCTCGGCCTTCGCGTTCTTGGCGAAAATCTCGCCCTCGGAAATCTCGTGGTAGGTGGCCTTGAGCACCACGATGTCGATGTCGAGCTCTTCTTCGACCTTTTTGAGGTTCTTCTGCGCCTGCGAGTTGGCCGCGAGGACCTCGTCGTGGCCGAGCGCGTATTTCTTCTTGAAGCGGCGTTCGGCATTGGGATCGCCCTTGGCGCCGCGGGCTTCCTTACGCAGGAACTCGATGTCGTAGCCAGTCTGGCGTTCGATCTCCGAAGAGCCGATCTCGGCGCGGTCGACCTTCTGGATGAGACCCGCGAGCTTGGCCACGACCTTGTCGATGGTCTTCTTCGAAAGCCGCATCTCTTCGAGGGTGTCGACCATCTTGGCCGAGATGCCCACGAGCTCGCCTTCGAAGCCCTTCTTCTTGACGGCTGGTGCAACCTCGATCTGCGCGCGCAGGTCGAAGGCCATTTTGTCGAGCTGGCGAACCTTGTCGATCAGCTTCAGGACGCGCTTTTCGGCCTCGGGCTCGTCGAACTCTTTGCCCTCTTCCTGGTCCTCGGCGTCGCGGACCAGATCCTTCACGCGGATTTTCTTGCGGCGCAGCTTGTCGCCGAGGTCGAGGATCTCGCGCACGGCTACCGGGCTATTGAGGATGGCAGCCAGCACGCGGTGCTCGCCGTCTTCGATGCGTTTGGCGATCTCGACTTCGCCTTCGCGCGTGAGCAGCGCGACGGTGCCCATCTTGCGGAGGTACATCCGGACCGGATCGTTCGACTTCGAGTAGTAGCTCGAGTCTTCGTCGTCCTTGACGTCGCCGCGAATGGCGTTGGTCTTCTTGGCTTCGACGTCTTCTTCGACGAGGCGCTTCGGAG
>JAYUXI010000119.1:0-4972 GCA_043753085.1 Myxococcales bacterium
GGGAACGAGTCGGCCGACATGCCGCATGCTTACCACGCGACCAACCCGCTCGACGCCCACGGCGCCGCAACGCCAGACGAGTGTGGTAGGCATTCGCCAAGGTTGCCCCATGTCCGAACGAATCAACGTACGCCAATTGCTCGAACGAAACGGTCAGCTCGCAGCCGACGTCCTCGCCATCGAGGTCGACGCCAAGCTCGTGGATCTGCACAGCACCGTGGAGGCCACGGCGAAATACGAGGTGGTCCGGACCACGGACAAAAAGGGCCTGCACGTGCTCCGGCACTCCACCGCGCACGTCATGGCAGACGCGGTGCAGAAGCTCTTCCCCGGCACCAAGGTCACCATCGGTCCGGCCATCGAAGACGGCTTCTACTACGACTTCGAAAAGCCCGGCGGCGGCTTCACGGAAGAGGATCTGGCCAAGATCGAAAAGACCATGGCCGCGATCGTGAAGAGCAACACGCCGTTCCGCAAAGAGATCGTTTCGCGTGCCGAGGCCCTCGCACTCTTCGAGAAGATGGGCGAGCACTTCAAGGTCGAGATCATCCAGTCGATCCCCGAGGGCGAAGAGATCAGCCTGTACAAACACGGCACCCACGAAAAATCGCAGAACTACGAAAAAGACTGGGTCGACGTCTGCGAAGGCCCGCACGTTCCGCGCACCGGCAATCTTGGCGCCGTGAAGCTCACCAGCGTGGCCGGCGCGTACTGGCGCGGCGACGAGAAAAATCCGATGCTGCAGCGCATCTACGGAACCGCGTTCGCTACCCAGGAGGCGCTCGACGAGCACCTGCGCCTCATCGAGGAAGCCAAGGCGCGCGACCACCGCAAGCTGGGCAAAGAGCTGGATCTGTTCCTGTTCGACCAGTCGGCGCCGTCGATGCCGTACTTTCTGCCCAAAGGTGCGTTTGTGTACAATGCACTCAATAACTATTTGCGAAGCCTGTACGCCATCCACGGCTACGACGAGGTCATCACTCCGCAGGCGTTCGACCCGAAGCTGTTTCGGACCAGCGGCCACCTCGGCAACTACAACGACAACATGTACCGCCTGTGGACCGAGGATCTGCTCCAGGACGCCTTGGCCAAGAACAAGGACGGCTCGGAAAAGAGCGCGGTCGAGCTCATCAAGCAGCTGCAGGACAACTCGTTCGCCATCAAGCCGATGAACTGCCCGAGCCACTGCGTGATCTTCGGGTCGCGTCGGCGCAGCTACCGCGAGCTGCCGTGGCGCGTGGCCGACTTCGGTCGCTTGCACCGCTACGAGCGCGGCGGCGTGGTCCACGGCCTGTCGCGCGTGCGCACCTTCTGCCAGGACGACGCGCACATCTTCTGCACGCGCGAACAAGTGCCGCAGGAGATCCAAGGCTTTCTCAAGCTCTTTTACGAAGTCTACCAGGCGTTCGGTCTCACCAAGATCGACATTCGCCTGGCGACCCGGCCGGAAAAGCGTATCGGCTCGGACGCGGACTGGGACATGAGCGAACGGGCGCTGGCCGAGGGCCTCGAGCGCGCCGGCTTGCCCTACGAGTTCTCGCCCGGTGAAGGCGCCTTCTACGGCCCCAAACTCGAGTTCCACGTGCAGGATGCACTCAAACGCTCGTGGCAACTCGGCACCATGCAGTACGACACGAACCTGCCGGAGCGCTTCGACCTCACGTACACCGGCGAAGATGGCAAGGATCACCGGCCGGTCATGTTGCACCGCGCGGTGTTCGGCACGTTCGAGCGCTTCCTCAGCGTGTATCTCGAGCACGTCGGCGGCAACTTCCCCGTGTGGCTCGCGCCCACGCAGGCGATCGTGCTCACCGTGAGCGAGAAGAGCGAAGAGTACGGCCGGGACGTTTTGGCGCGCCTCAAGGCCAAGGGCCTGCGCATCGAAGCGGACTTTTCGAGCGACAAGCTCGGAAAAAAAATCAACACGGCGCGTGCGCTGCGAGCCCCTTACATGCTCGTCTTGGGACCAAAGGACGCAGAGGGCGGCACCGTCTCGGTGCGCTCGCGCGACAAGGGCGAGCTGGGCGCGCTCGCGTTCGACGAGTTTGCCGGCATGCTGCTCGAAGAGAGCAAAGCGCCCGTCGCGAGCTGAGCATTCGCCGCAGGCGAGGCGAACGCCGGCGGAGCCGGCTCCAGTGTAATGGAAGAGTCCGTGAGGGCTCTCAGCGACGCTCGTGGGGGGCCTCGCTCACGCACCCATCACGACAACGCACAAAAGGGAACGAGCGCGTGAGCCGTTGCGGGCACCACGCGCTCGCGTCCTCCGAAACGACTACTTCGTGGCCGGAGTGGTCGTGGTCGTCGTGCTGGTGGTCGACTCCGAAGCCGCGCCCGAGGCGGTGGGGGCCGCGGTGGAGCTCTCGGTGGTGGTCGTCGACGAGGTGGTGCTCGGGTCGGCTGCGGGCTTTTCGCCGCCGCAAGCAACGGCCGCGAGAGCGATAGTGGAAAGTGCCAAGAATGCGATCATCTGCTTCATCGAAAAATCCTCGTTACGGGTACGCACGTACCAGGTAGACCAACGCTCGGAACCCCGAGCACGCGGCAGTGTACATCAAGCGCGGGCATTTCTGCGCAAAGATGACCACGCCCCCACCGCCCGCCTTGCCAAAACGGCAATTTGAGGGACGAAGCGGTTTCGCCCCCGTCGTCGTTCAATTCCTCGACGAAGCAGAAAGCAGGTACTTTCCAGATGCAGCGCGCATCGAGCGCGCCATCCGCGGAAGGCTCACGCGGCGCAGGCCACTCCAGGTGAGCGGCAAGAACCTGCCGAGCGAGGGTGCGCGCTCGAATGCGGCAACGCGTTGCTCACCGAGTGGGCCAACTCGCTGCCTTGATCACGACGTGCTCCGGTAGCTAAGCGCCGAACAGCGGCGATTTCGTGTGGGCCGTGCGGCAGCTCGCCGCGCCGTCTTGCGAGCGGACGAACGCCGCGAGCAGCGAGTGGCCAACCATCGCGCTCAGCGCTTCGTAGGTGCGGCGGCGCGCGCCGCCCGACTTCACCTTCGGCACCTCGGTCTCGCCGAAGTGCAAAAAGGCGTTGTAGCCGACCACGCACGCATCCGACGTGAGCACCACGATGCCGTCGACGCCGAGCATGCATTCGAGCAACCGGCTGGCCCCTTGCAACGCGGCGTGCGCGGTCTCGGTGTGGGATTGCTCGTAGGCCGACACGAGCTCGGGCAGGCGGATCGGGCGGTCGAGAACGATCACGTCCGAAAAGACACTGCGCGGCGGGACGCCCCGCGGCAGCACCGCCATCAACAGACCGTGCGACGTGCGCATCGAGTCGATGAAGATCCGCTGCAGCACGGTCTTCACGCGCTCGGCGAGCTCCGGCGCCACGTGGTGTGCGACCACGCCGCCGAGGCTGTGCAACAGCGACATGGCCGGCAGCGAATCGGTGGCGGCGCCCGACAGGTAGACGAGGCGGCGCCCGCCCGAGCTGCCGCGCAGCTCGAGGACGCCCTCCGCCAGCTGCACCAGCCCGACGATGCACGCGTCCGGGTCGGAAAGCGCCCGCATGCGCGCCATCGCGGTGAGGTTGAGGACGAAGTCGTTGCTGAGGAAGACGCCGTAGTCGAGGCGGTCGTCGCGCTTCACCACGTAGATCGACCAGCCGCCTCGGCAGAGTGGCGCGCAGCGCTTGAGCGCCTGCTGCATGGTGGCGGGCTCGATCGGGCCGGATCCGATCACGTGGTGGTCGATGGCACCGAGACGGATGCACATGGCATCGAAGTCGTCGCACAGGAAGAACGAGGGATAGAGCGGCGTGCCCTCTTCCGTGTACTTCGATATGGCCTCGAGTATCTGCGCGATGCCAGTTGCCGCGTGTTTGAAGTCGAGCCTCTCTTGCTGCAAGAACTCGTGGAGCGCATCCACCAGAATGTGCCGAAATGACAGAATTTCGCTGGGTGTGATGTGCGTGGGGCTGATCGGGCGCGGGATCATCGGGGGTGCCGCCAGCATACCTGCAAGCACGTACATTGGCATGTCTCGCGAGATTGGACTTTCGTGGCCGCGTAGCCCATCGTGAAAGGCAGGAGCACTCACGTACCTGCCATGGATCGACACCACGCCCTGCTCGCCGCCTGCCTTGGTCTGTTGGCCGTCGCCTGCGATCCATTGATGGGTGTAGAATACAGTGACGCCGAGCTGGCGGACCTGGACGCCGTCGACCCGTCCAGCGCGCCGGGTGCCAGCAGCACGCCCGCGAGCCAGCCCGGAGTGCTCTGCACGCCGAACACATGCTCTGCCCTCGGTCTCCAGTGCGGCGTCCAGAACGACGGGTGCGGCAACGCACTCGACTGCGGCACCTGCGTGGAAGGCGGCGAGTGCCGCGCGGGCCAGTGCGCGTGCTCCGCCGTGACGTGCCCGCAAGCCGGTGCCACCTGCGGCACGGAGGCCGACGGCTGCGGCAACACGCTCGACTGCGGATCGTGCGCCAACCCTGCCGACGACTGCACGGACGGCGCGTGCGCGTGCGTGCCCAAAACCTGCGCCGAACAGGGCGTGGTGTGCGGCCGCATCACCGACGGCTGCGGCAACGAGCTCACGTGCGGCTCCTGCGGTGAACCCGCGATGCCGTACTGCACCGCGGGCAAGTGCAGCGCCGCAGCGTGTCAGCCGCAGAGCTGCGCGCAGCTGGGCAAGAACTGCAACCGCGTCAGCGATGGCTGCGGCGAGCTGGTGGAATGCGGCGGCTGCACGGCGCCCCAGTTTTGCGGAAGCAGCGGCGTCGCCAATGTTTGCGGCTGTACTGCACTCACCTGCGCGCAGCTCGGCGCTTCCTGCGGCGAGTACCCGGATGGCTGCGGCGGCATCGTCGGCTGCGGCGGCTGCGCCGCGCCGCAAGCGTGCGGCGGCGGCGGCACGGCCAAGACCTGCGGCTGCAAGCCCAGCGTCGTTGCGTGTCCGGGCGGGCAGAACTGCGGCACGGTGGCAGATGGCTGCGGCGGCAACGTCGCCTGCGGCA
>JAYUXI010000120.1:0-1954 GCA_043753085.1 Myxococcales bacterium
TTCGACGCCGAGTTCGACTTCGTCGTCGTCGGCTCCGGTGCTGGCGGCGCGACGGCCGCCGTGACGCTGGCGCGGGGCGGCGCCCGCGTCGCGTTGGTCGAGGCAGGCGCGTGGCGGGATCCTGCGCATTACCCCCATTCGGTCTACGGCAGCATGAAGGACATCATGGACGACTGGGGCGCGCGCGTGACGATGGGTCGCGCGCTCTGGCCCGTCGTGCAGGCGCGCACCATGGGCGGCACCACCGTGGTCAACAGCGCGATCTGCGTGCGCACGCCCGACGACATCTTCGCGCAGTGGGAGACCGAGCACGGCATCGGCGATCTGCGTGCGCGCGTGCTGGCTGCGCAAGAGCGCATCGAGCGCGAGCTGTCGGTGGAAGAAGTACCGCAGCGGTCGCTCGGACGCTCCAACCAGCTGGCCATCCTCGGCGCCGACAAGCTCGGCTTCCCGGAGTCGCACGTGATGCGGCGTTACGTGAAAGGTTGCCAGGGCACCGGCCAGTGCCTGCAGGGGTGCCGGGCGGGGAGGAAACAAAGCACCAACGTCACCTACGTGCCGGAGACCATGGCGCGTGGCGGCGTCGTGCTGTCGTCGGCGCCGGCGGAGCGCGTGCTCTTCGAAGGCGATCGCGCCGTCGGCGTGACCGGGCGCTTCGTGCATCCGAGCACCAAAAAGGCCGGCACGCGCTTTACCGTACGCGCCAGGAAGGCGGTTGTCGTCGCCGCTTCGGTCACGCATTCGCCGGTCCTGCTCATGCGCTCGGGCGTGCGCTTGCCGGCGTTGGGCAAGTACTTCCGCGCGCACCCCGGCACCGGCGTGTTCGGCTGCTACGACGATTTCGTCGACATGAACACCGGCGCCACGCAGGGCTGGGCGAGCACCGGCTTCCGGACCGATCCCGGGCTCAAGCTGGAGACGCTGGCCATTCCGCTGGAGCTGGTCGCCAGCCGGCTGGCGGGCGGGGGCCGCGAGCTCATGTCGCGCTTGGGCGAGTACCGCCACCTGGCCATGTGGTGCCACGCAGTGCGTGCAGAGTCCACGGGTTCCGTGTCGGCGTCGCTGTTCGGCAATCCAGTTGTAAAGTACACGCTCGATGCCGCGGACATGCTGCGCTTTCGCCAGGGGATGCACCTGGTGGCCAAGCAGCACGTGGCGGCCGGCGCCAAGGCGGTGCTGCCGGGCATCGCGGGCATGCCCTTCAAATTGATGGCGAACGAGATCGATCAGCTGGCCGATGCGCCCCTGGATCCACGCGCCTACGTGGCGATTCTGAGCCACCTGTTCGGCGGCTGCGTGATGGGCAAAAACCCGCAGACCAGCGTGGTGGATGGTCTCGGGCGGGTGCACGGCCTGCGGGGGCTGATCGTGGCCGACGCGTCGGTGATCCCGACCAACCTCGGCGTGAACCCGCAGCACACGATCATGGGTCTAGCGGCCACGTTCGCCGAAGCGCTGCTCTGACTCGGTACTCACCGGGCCCTGCTTCTTGCGCACCCGGCGTCCGAGCTGCCGCCGGCCCATCGAACGGGCCCCGGGTCAACGTACCGGCAAGGCGGCGAGCAGCTCGGCATACAGGGCGAGCGTGGCGCTCGTCACATGGTGCTGGTCGAACTCGGCGTGCGCGATCTCGCGGCCGCGCGCGCCCAGCCGGCGGCGCAGATCGCCATCGAGAATCAGCGTGCGCAACGCAGCCGTCAGAGCATCCGCATTGCGGGCCGGCACGAGCAGCGCGTTCTCGTCGTGGCGGGCTATTTCTCGGCAGCCGGGAACGTCGGTCGACACGATGGCGCGTCCGCTCGCCGCGGCTTCGAGCAACGCCTTCGGCAGGCCCTCGCCGTACGAAGGCAGACAGCACAGGTGCGCTTCGCGGTGCACCCGGTCGAGGTCGTCGCGCCAGCCGAAATGCTCGATGCAGCCCTCTGCCACCCAGGCGGCGATCTCGCTCGTGGTG
>JAYUXI010000121.1:0-11867 GCA_043753085.1 Myxococcales bacterium
CTGACCCTGCGGCTCCTTCCGCCACTTCTACTGCTGGTGGGCGTCGTGGATCTTTTCGTGGTGGTGCTGGGCAGCGCTGCGTATGCGCCGCTTGGCCGCGATCAGGGCATCTTCCAGTTCACCGCGTTCGCGACCGCCGCAGGCGACCGGCTCTACTCCGACCTGCGCGAGGTGAACGGCCCGCTCACCCACCTGGTGCACCGGGCCTTCCTCGCGTTGGGCGGTGCCGACGTGCATCGCTTTCGCTCGCTCGATCTGCTGGCCACCGGCGCAGTCTACGCGGCTTCGGGCGCTCTGCTGCCGCGCCTGTTCGAGCGCAGCCCGTACGCTCTGCCGGCCTGGGCCTATGCCGGCGTGGCGTTCGCGTTGCTCGGCATCCAGTACCTCGGCTACCTCGGCTGGGATCAAGCGCAGCGCGAGAGCTTCGCGACGTGGTTCGTGTTGCTCGCCCTCGTCACCTCGGCGCTGCCTGGGCGTGGCGCGCCCGCGCTCACCGGCGCCTTGTGTGCCGTGGCGTTCTTCGGCAAGCCCACCATGGGCGCGTACCTGCCGGTGCTGGCCGTGGCGATCGCCATGGCGCCGGGGCGCGCGCAGCGGCTGGGCCGGTTCGCCGCGGGTGCCGCCGGCGCCAGCGCGCTGATCCTCGGGCTCACCGCGCTGCTGCTCGGCGATCCATGGCACGGCCTGCGCCTCACGCTCGTCGAAGCGCCAGCGCTGTACGCCGAGCTGTTTCGCCGTACCCTTCTCGAAACGCTGGCGTTGCCATGGCTTTTCCATGCGTTCGCATTCGGCACGTTCACTTCGGTGGCGGCGCTCGTTGCCATCGCGGCGCGGGCGTGGCCGGTGCGCTTCCTCGGGCTGGCGCTCGCGCCGCTGGCCGGCATCGCGGCGATCCTGGTGCAGGGCAAGGGGTACCCGTACCACGCGCACCCGGTCACCGCGTCGGCCTGGCTGCTGGTAGTTATTGCACTCTACACGTTGCACCAGCGTGCCCTGCGCGCGCCGCACGCCGGATCCAAAGTTGCGGCCGTGCTCACGGCAGCGTTGGTGCTCGGTCTCGTGGCGCATGGGCGCTGGGCGCTGGGCCGCTCGCCGCATTTTTTCACGCGCGACGTGGCGTGGGCGGCACGGTCCGGCGCTCCGGAGCGGAGCGCAGCGCGCCTCACGCGCATGGAGGACCATGACTTCCACCCCCTGGCGATGGCGGCCGCGGCCGCCTGGCTGGGCGAGCACACCGCGCCCACCGATCGGGTGCAGATCTACGGCACCGATCCGCTCGTGCTGTTTTGGGCGCAGCGCCTGTGCGCGACCCCGTATCTCTACGAGTACGATCTCGACGTAGGTCACGCGCTCGAGGGCGCGATCCGGCGACGCGGAGCGCAGCACCCGAAGACCCTCGCCATCCGTGACATGGGCGCGCGCCACGGGGCTGATGCCCTCGCGCGGCTCGAGGACCGCCCGGCCGCGGCATTCGTCCTGTTCGACGGCTCACCGTTCATGACGGAGCCCACGGCGCTCGCGGATTTGCAGCGGGCCCAGCCGAAAATTGCGGCCTTTCTCCTGGCCCACTACCAGCTCGCGGAAACCTTCGGCGACGCCGTACACGTCTGGATCCGGCGGCCATGAAGCCGTCTCGCGCCGCGTTGTGGGCGCTCGTGGCCATCGCGCTCGGCTCGACGCTGCTCCGCCTCTACGTCTTTGCCGCCGGGCCCGACCTCGACACGGACGCGTATGGACATGCCGTGCTCGGACGCTACACCTGGGCCGATCCCGGCAACCTGCAGGTCCACTGGGTGTGGCTGCCGCTCTGGCACTTCTTCTTCGGGTGGGTCGGCTCTTTGGGTCTCGGCTTCCAGTCGGTCCGCCTGTTCGACGTCGCGCTGTCGGCGCTGCTGCCGGCGCTCGTGTTTGCCACTGTGCTCACGGCGCGCCGCGACCGTGACGAGCGGGTCGCCGTGCTGTCGGCACTTTTCGCGGCGTTTTTTCCCATCGCCATCACGCACGGACAATCCGCCGAGCCCGAAGCGCTGTTTGCCGTCCTGCTTCTTTCGGCTGCCTGGTGCATCCAGCGCAACGCGCGGCTTCTGGCCAGCCTGCCCCTCGGCGTGGCCGTCCTTTTGCGCTTCGAGGCGTGGGCGGTGCTGCCGGCCGTCGGCGTGGCCAGCGTGCTGCTCGTGAGAGGCGCGCGAGGCTGGGCCACGCGCCTCCTGCGTGGCAGCGTAGCCGTGCTGCTTCCGGGCGTCGTCATCGTCGCCTACGTGGTGCTCCACCAGCAGGCGTACGGCGGTCGCTGGCTGGTCTTTCTCAGCGAGAACCACGCCTTCGTCAAAGAGGCGCGCGCACACGCGGTGCCCGGCCTCGGCCCGCAGCCGGTCTGGTACTGGTACGCCGCCGCGTTGCCGTTCCGCACCGCCGGTCCCGTCGTGGCGCTGGCCCTCGTCGGGCTCTGGCGCTTCGTCCGCCAGGCCCCCATCACCTACCGGATCATCGGGCCCTGGCTGCTCGGTTTCGTGAGCTACGGCTGGATCCGCGAGCAGCACCTCGGGCTCGACCGGCACTTCTTCGCGGTGGTGCCCTTCTTCGCGGTGGCCATGGCAGAGGGCGCGGTGCTGGTGGCCCGCATCGTAGGCGACCAGCTCGCGGCGCGGCGCGGCCCGCGGGCCGGCGCCACCGGCGTCGTCGCCACGTTGGCCTTGGCCGCCGGTGCGCTGCTGGGGTTTTCCGTGCATCATGCACGCGTACACGCGCGCGTCGCCGCGCATGCCTTCGAGCTGGAGCGGCAGATGGCGGCCGCGCTTGTGGATCAGGCGCCGGGCGCCGCCAGCGTGTACTGCTCGTGGGGCAAGGTCGAGGTGCTGTCGGGGCTGCGCCCGGATCGCTTTGCCGGCGCCGACGCCATTCGCGAGCGCGGGGCAGGTGGGGCGGCAGTGGTGGTGGTCGATGACGTCGGGCACCGAGACCGCTGGCCGGTGGAATGGCGCACCGTCGCGAGCACGCCGGAGATCCTCTTGCTGGCCAGCCCCTGACGGACGATTGATCGCAGCGGGCCTTGCCAGCAGGGGGGAGGGTGGAGAAAAGTCCCAGCGTGTCGCTGCCGCCCCAACCGCCTGCACCCGCGGGATCTCCTCCTCTCGCCTCGGCGCCGATCCAAGGACGCAGGTGCCCGCCGCTTGCCGTGCCGGTGCATCCACTGGTGCTCGCCCTGGATCACGGACTCGACTCGCGGGGCACCGCCGCGGCCCTCGAAGGTGGGCAGAACTTCGTGTTCGTCGCCAGCGGCGCGTCCGAGCCGGCGCTCAACGTCCTGAAGCGCGCCCTCGCCGCGCACCGCGATCGCTACGTGATCGCCACTGCCCCCGCGCTTGGCTACTTCGGCGGATCCTACGAGCGCGGGGCCGATCGATGGCGGCGCGCGCTCGGCATCGATCACCTCGACGTGATGTTCGCGCTCGGCGTGGGCCGGCTCTCGTCGTGGAGCCCCGGCGTGGTGGCCACCCTCGAGAAGTTGAAGGCGAGCGGCACCATCCGGAGCATCGGCGCGGGGCTTCGCCACGGCAAGCACGCCAAGACCTTGCTCGAATCGCCCCTGGTCGACTTCCTGGTGGTGCCGTACAGCGCGGCGCACCGCGGGGCGGAGCACGCCGTGTTTCCGTTCGTCGAGGCCATGCGGCGTGCGCAGCTGCGTACGCCCGCCCTGCTCGCGGCACGGGCGACGTCGTCGCGAGAGCTGCTCCGGCCCCCCGCCGGGTACCAGGGCCGGGTGCCCAGCGCGGCCGATTGCTATCGATTTTGCCTGGCGAGTCGCTACGTCGACCTGGTCTTCACGGGCCCGCGCAACCTCGAACGTGCCGAAGCGAATTTGCGCGATTTCGCGGCGTCCGGTCCACTCGGCAGCCACGAGATCGAGTGGATGGCCCACTTCGGCGATCGGGTGCGCACGCAAGAGGGCGGAACCGAGTGAGCGACGCGGCGGGAAGTTCGGGCGCGGCGCTTATGGACTTGCGTTTGTGCGCAAACGAGCAAGAATGCCGCGCGGATGTCAATTTCGGTGTCCGCGGAGCAAGGAAACGCATGGTCGAGCAGCGCTGGCTACGAACCGTCCAGTATCCGGCTTGTGTGATCGACGAGATCACCCAGTCGTTTTTTGCGGCGCCGCTGCTATCCATCGACGTGACCGTGCTGCGTGCCTTTCCCGTCGACCCTTTCGATGTGGCCCGCACCCGCCGTCGGCCCGCGGTGTCGGCCGCTCAGGCATTTGCGCTCGTGTCGAATGATCTGTCGAGCACGCAGATGCGCGCGCGTGCCGCCCTTCTCGAAGAGCTGGCCCCGATCGTCCGCACCCAGCTCACGCCGTACGCTCCCGCCGCGGCGGCGCGCGAGCTCGGCGCCCCGGCCACCTACGCGCCGCTCGAGCCCAACTTCGACTACACGCCGGCGCCCGCGTCCGTCGCGGCCCCGGTCGGCTCCACGGCCCATCTGCCCGAGCCGCGCCCATCCACGCCGGTGTTCATGGTCACGACGCCCCGAGCCAAAGGGTGGGTCACCGGTGCGCTCCTCGCTCTCGCGGGCATCTTCGTCGGCGGCGCATTCGTTTGCACCGCGCTCACCCGCAACGAAGCGCGCAGTGAGCCGCTGCCGTCGGCCACCGCCGCCATCGTGCGCTGATTTCGCCGCGCGTCGGATCCCGCCCGCGGCTCACGCGCGTTTGGTCTTCCACCACGTCCACCATGCCTTGCGTCCGGCGGCGGCCGGTGGCGCGTCGACGTCGCTCGGGTGAACGGCGCGTAGATTCTCCACGGCCTGAGCCAGCGATTGCTCGGCGGGCGGCGGATCGGAGGGACGCAGTGCGCCGCCCACCGCTGCGGGCGGGGCGATGGTGCGCTCGGGCGAGACCGTGGCGCGCGCGCTGAGCACCTGCCGGTACCAGGCGTCGAGTCGGGTGCGCTCCTCGGGAAACACCCGGTCGAACAGCTCGACGAGCTCTTCGTCTTCGACGACGAGGCCTTGCGCTTCGACCCAGCGGTCCAGCGCGCGGGCGAAGCCGGCCATGCTGGTGAAGCGGCGATCGGGATCGTGTGCCAACGCTCGCAGCACGATCTGCGAGAGCTCGGGCGGCACCTTCGGGTTGAGGCTCTCCGGCGGTGGAATGTCGCCGCGCTTGACCGCGGCGATCGACTCGAGCTGGGTGTCGCGCAAGAACAGGCGCGCGCCGGTGACCATCTCCCAGAGCGTGATGCCGAGCTGGTAGATGTCGGTGCGGCGGTCGCTCGGGCGGGTGGTGAGCTGCTCCGGCGCCAGGTAGGTCACCTTGCCGGTGACCACGCCCTGCGTGCCGGCGCGGTCGGTGTCCTTGGCGCGAGCCAACCCGAAGTCGATCAGCTTCACGCGGCCGTCGGCAGTGAGAAATACGTTCGACGGATTCACGTCGCGGTGCACCAGCTCATAGCTCTGGCCGTCTTCGCCGAGCAGCGCGTGGGCATGGTTCAAGCCGTGGCCGACGCGCGCCACGATGCCCGCGGCCACTCGCATCGGCATGCGCTGGCCCTGCTCGGCGAGCAGATCCCAGAGATCGGCCAGGGTGCGCCCGAGCAGCAGCTCCATGGCGATGTAGCGATACTCTTCGCGAGATGCGCTGCCTGCGGCATCGACGATGCCGGAGTTGGCGCCGGTTTCGTCGAGCGTGCCCTGACGGCCCTCGTCGTCGATGGCGCCCACGCCGGCTTCGACCACGCGGATCAAGTTCGGGTGGTCGAGGCGCGCGAGGATTCGCGACTCGTCGAGGAACATCGCCACGTACGACCGATCGGCGGCGAACTCCTGGCGCATGACTTTCAGCGCCACGACGGGAAGGGCCGCACCCTTGCGCCAATCCCGTGCGAGGTACACCGAAGCCATTCCGCCACGTCCGATCCGCGGCCCAAGCTCGAAGGGTCCCAGTTTTCTCAACTTCCGTGGCCTACCAGGGAAGAGCGCCGGACGTCCACCCAGCAGCGACGGGAAGTCCGCAGCCGCCCGGCATCGGAACGAGCCTGGAACGACACGCGCGCCACCGTGACTCGTGATGCCGTCTTTCTCTGCGCCTGATCGCTTGCTCTGGTCCGCGTTTGCTCGTAGCGCTCACGCCGCTCTCCTCCTCGGCGCATATCCAGATGAGCGCTCCGGTCTCGCGCAAGCTGGACGACGCGGTGAAGACCAAGCCGTGCGGAGGGTTCGCGAAGGGCGCCGCGGCGCAAGTCGATTACACGGCGGGCCAGCCGATCAAGGTCGACTTTCGCGAGACCATCGACCATACGGCCTGCTTCCAGCTTTCGCTGTCGACCGACAACGACGTCACCTGGACGATGCTCGCACGTGACGCCGGCGTCACGTGCCAGAACTGCTGAGACGCCGTCACCGGAGCGGAAACAAGCTGCGCTGACGCCACGCATCGAGCTCGCGTAGGTCGGCCCAGACCTCGCGCGCCGACGAGTACCGGAAGTTCTCCCGCCGGCGCAGCATCTTGGCGACCACGCTGCCAAGCTGCGTGCCGACCATCTCGGCTTTCTGCCGCGGCTCGCCGTCGGCCACCACGCGCACCAGCTCGTCGTACGGGGCGGTCATGTCGATGGCGGTGCTGCCGGTGACCATCCAGTAGAGCAAGAGTCCCACCTGGTAGATGTCGCTTTGCTTGGACGTGTAGCCCGTGCTCAGGATTTCCGGCGCCATGATTGCATGATGCACGATGTTCGGACGTACCGACGCGTTGCCGCGAAGCTCGTGGCTGATGCCGAAGTCGCTGATCTTCACCTGCGGTCGGTCGGTTGCCTGGGTGATGAGCACGTTGCCGGCGTGCAGATCGTCGTGAACGATGTCGTTGTCGTGCAGAAACTGCACGGCAGCGAGCAACTGGCGAGCCAGCTCGATGACGAGGC
The DNA here is from genome assembly GCA_043753085.1 of Myxococcales bacterium. Taxonomy (GTDB): domain Bacteria; phylum Myxococcota_A; class Polyangia; order Polyangiales; family Polyangiaceae; genus JAYUXI01. The sequence continues at coordinate 6,912 of JAYUXI010000121.1, forward strand.
CTTCGCGCAGCGGCGTGCCCAGCATCGCCTGCAGTGCGTAGTCGCAGCGTTCGAGCGCCAGGTAAAACAGGTGGCCGTCCTCGAAGGCGTCGTAGATGTACACGACGTTCGGGTGGCGCAGCGACATCAAGCGCGCGACTTCCTTGGCCCACTCCGAGTGCACCTCGTCGTAGGGGCGGTTGGCAGGGCGCACCATCTTCACGGCGTAGACTTGGTCGAACGGGCCGACGCATTCGTAGACGGCGCCGAATGCGCCTTCGCCGATCACCTTGTTTACCAGGTACTCGCCGCGCGGACCGCGCAGGGTGCCGCCGGTGCGTGGAAACTGCACGGTTCGGGCGAGATTGGGCGGCGTGGCTTCGGGGCCCACTTCGGTCAGGTCCGGTGCGCTCCGCTGCGCGAGCGGCGGCGTGCCGGGCAGGGGCGCCGGCATGGCCGCCCCGGGCATCGAGAAAGGACCCATGCTGGACCGCTGCACCGAGTGAGGGCCGGTGATCGGCCGCTGGATCGAGTGAGGTCCGGTAGCCGGCCGCTGCACGGGCTGCGTGCCGGTGGCGGGACGAAGCCGTGGCGTGGTCGGCAGCGGCACCACGCGCGGCGCCAGCCCAGCCGATGCGGCTGACGGAGCCGCCCGTGGCATGCCCAGTGGCGGCGTGCCGTCGGCCGTGAAGCCTGCGGTGACGTCGGGATTCGAGGGGTGCGGAGGGCGCACTCCCCCACTTTACGACTGCGCCCCGGATTCGGGAACGCAGATTTTCGGTTCGCCTGGTTTTGCGATGCCGACTACACGGCTGGGGGTGCCCACTCTGCCCACGCCGCCCGAGCGATTCGACCCCGCGTACTACGCTCGCTTCTACGACGACCCCCGCACGCGCGTGCACGACGCGACCCAGATCGCGGCCCTCGGTCGAGCGATCTCCGGTTTCGCCGAGTGGTTCGGGCTCCCCCTGAAAAGCGCCCTGGAGGTCGGGGCTGGCACGGGCCTCCTGCGCGACTGGTTTCGCCAGAGCCATCCGGCGACGCAGTACGTCTCGACCGAAGTGAGCCGGTTCGCAGCGGACAAGTACGGGCACGAGCTGCTCGACATCGCGAAGACCACGCCAAAAAAGCCGTACGATCTGGTGATCTGCCAGGGTGTGCTGCCCTACCTCGACGACGACGCCGCCGAAGCCGCGCTCGAGAATCTGGCCCGGGCCACCCGCGGCCTGTTGTACCTCGAAGCGATCACCCACCTCGATCTGCACACGGTCTGCGATCGCAGCCTCACCGACGTGGACGTGCACGATCGCAAGGGCTCCTGGTATCGCGATCGGCTCGGCCGGCACTTCGAGCAGGTCGGCGCCGGCCTCTGGCACAAGCAAGACGGCCCGCTCCTGTTCTACGAGCTCGAACGTGCGCCGCGCCGCAAGGTCAGCCCAGCATCATGAACTTCAAGTAGGCGCCTTCGGGAAACGCCGGTAGGACGGGGTGGTCCGGCGGCGCGCCGTGCTGCTCGAGCACCCGCAACGGCCGCTCCTCGAGCGTGGCTTCGTCCAGGGTACCGAGGAACGTCTTCGCGTCTACGTGGCTCGAGCAAGAAGCCGCGCAGAAGATGCCGCTGGGCGTGAGGAGACGGACACAGGCGCGGTGCAGACGCTTGTAGGCTGCAAGCGCTTTCGGCAGGCTCTTCTCGTTGGGCGCGAAGCTGGGCGGATCGCTTACGATGAGATCGTACTGTTGGTTTGCTTTGGCGATGCCCCTGGCGTCGACGGCGGACTCGAGCCACTGGAAGGCATCGGCGGTGACGAACTCGTGCAGGCCGGGATCCAGACCGGCAAGCTTGAAGCTGGCGTGCGCGGTGCGATGCGCGTCGTGTGCGATGTCGACGCTGGTGACCCGAGCCGCGCCGCCGAGCACGGCGGCTTGCGAGAACCCGCCCGCGTACGAGAACAGGTTGAGCACCCGGCGCCCGTGCGCCAGCTGGCGCACGCGGCGCCGGTTGTCGCGCTGATCCAGAAATGACCCGGTCTTTTGCCCGCGGATCAGATCCGACGCGAAGGGCATCCCGTGCTCGCGCACCAGCACGGCTTCGGTGATCGCCGGTCCGAATACGAGCTCGGGACCGCCCGCGGCGGCGCGCTGCGCGGGGCCGGTGGCTTTGCCGCGATCGCTGCCGACTTGACGGTGCAGCAGCGTCTCGATTCCAAGCGCCCGCAGCTGTCCCTCGAACACATCGCGGTGGCGGGCAAACAGCGCCGCCGCGGCGTCGCCATCGGTGCGCAGGACCGCGACCTGCGCGTAACGGTCCAGCACCAGCCCCGGCATGCGATCGCCCTCGCCGTGCAGGAGGCGATAGGCGTCGGTGTCCGCGCTGCCCCCGAACAGACGCGTGCGCAGTGCAAGCGCGTGCGCGAGACGTTCCTGCACCAGCGCCGCGTCGACGCGCACGTCGCCGCGGGTCCACACACGGACCGCGAGGGGAGAGCCGCCATCGAACACGCCGCGCGCCACGAGCTTGCCTTCGCCGTCTTCGAGGCCGACCACGTCGCCGGTTTCCGGGGCAGACGTGTGCCCATGCACGGGCCGGATGGCTTCACGGTAGAGCCAGGGGTGACCGGCGACGATGCGGGGCAGGGCGGCGTGGCCGATGACGAAGCGATTCTCCACGAGGCCGCTCTACCATGATTCGTGCGCGGTCCACCTCGCACCACTGGCGCGCGCGCGGACCGTGAGGTAACCCCAAGGGCCAATGGCCAAGCGTGGGCGGCAGAAGAACCCCAGCGGGAACAGCAAGCGTCCGCCGGTACTCTCCCTCAAGGGCGCCACCGCCACGAAGCTGTCCTCGGTGCGTCCTGGTCTGCTCGACGCGGCCACGACCGACGCCGCGCTGTCGGCCAAGCTGCAGCTCTTGCCGAACGCGTCGAAGCGGCCCGCGCCCCCTGCAGACTCGGTCCTTCCGGCCGCCGCGCCTGGCTCGGTGGCGCCGCGCGACACGCCGGCTTCGCTCGAAGCCGCACCCGCCAACACCTCGGCCGAAGGCACCCCGTCGCCGATCTCGCTCGATCTCGCGACCGATCGCAGCGGCCCGGTCGAGGTCGACGAGTTCGAAGAAGCGTTCTTCTCGTCGCTGCCACCCGGCATGCAGGCGCCCGAGCCGCACGACGACCACGAAGAAGCCGATGCGCGCATGGCCCGCTTGCACGAGCCCGACGTGGTCGCGCGCCGGGATCGAATGCGTCGGTTCGTCGCGTGGGGTCTGGCCGCGTGTGCCGTCGTGTTCTTCCTCGCCGTGGGGCGTGCTGCGCTGCGTGCGCCCGATCCTGGTCCCACCTACGCCGCCGCGCCCGCCGCGTCCGTTGCGTCCGTTGCGTCCGTTGCGTCCGTTGCGCCCACCCCAGTCGAGGTCGAAAAGCCCGCCGTACGCGCCGCGGCGCCCGCCGCCAGCGCGGTGCCGACGGCGCCCGAGGTCGCGCCGTCGGTCGCCGCGCCCGCGCCCGCGCTCGAACCGCCCGCCGTCGCGCTGGTGGCTTCCGCAGCCGCGCCGCAAGGCGATGCCAAAGGGCTGCGTGCGCAGGCGCAGCGCCTGCTCGAAACCGGCAAAACGAACGACGCGATTGCGATCGCGCTGGAGTCCACCACGGTCGAGCCCGAGCACGCGGGCGGCTGGTTGTTGCTCGGCGCCGCCTACCAGACCCGCGGTCGCAACGCAGAAGCGCGGCAGGCGTTCCTCACTTGTGTGAAAAGCGCCAAGCGCGGCCCTCGCGGCGAGTGCGCGGCGATGCTCCGCTAACTATTCGAACGTGACCTCGTCCACGGCACGCGGCGTGCGTTGACCTTTCGAGCGCGCAACGCTATCGCCGCGCGTGAGGTGCGTGTGGTCAACAAGGTCTGTCTCTTTACCGGTAACGCCCACCCCGAGCTGGCTCAGGCGATCGCCCGCTATCTCGACATTCCGCTGTCGGGTTCGAAGGTCACGCGGTTCTCCGACGGAGAAACCTTCTGCGAGCTCGGTGAGAACGTGCGCGGCGGGGACGCCTACGTGATCCAGCCGACCTCCAGCCCCGTGAATGACCACGTGATGGAGCTGCTGATCATGACCGACGCGCTGAAGCGCGCCTCGGCCGGATCCATCACCGCGGTGATGCCGTACTACGGCTACGCCCGGCAAGACCGAAAGGTAGCTCCCCGCACGCCCATCACCTCGAAGCTGGTCGCCGATCTGATGGTCGCCGCCGGCGTCGATCGAGTCGTCTCGGTCGACCTGCACGCCGGGCAAATCCAGGGGTTCTTCAACATCCCGTTCGACCACCTGTATGCGATGCCGGTCATGCTCGACGACTACCTGCGCCAAAACTTCGGCGAAGGCGACGTCGTGGTGTCGCCGGATGCAGGCGGAGTCGAGCGCGCGCGCGCCTATTCCAAGCGTCTCAACGCCAGCCTCGCCATCATCGACAAGCGCCGCGAGCGCGCCAACGTGTCCGAGGTGATGAACATCATCGGCGAGGTCACCGGCAAGCGCTGCATCATCGTCGACGACATGATCGACACGGCGGGAACCCTGTGCGGTGCCGCCCGCGCCCTCGCCGAGAAGGGCGCCACCAGCATCGTCGCCGTGGCTACGCACGGTGTGCTTTCTGGCCCCGCCATCGAGCGCATCATCGACTCGCCGCTCACCGAGGTCGTCGTCACCGACACGATGCCGCTCTCGGCCGCCGCGAAGAAGTGCGGCAAGGTTCGCCAGGTCAGCATCGCCAAGCTGCTCGGCGAAGCGATCCGCCGCATCCACCACGGCGACTCCGTCAGCTCCCTGTTTGGCTGAAGCACTCGCCGCAGGCGATGCGAACGTCGGCGAAGCCGACCCAGAGTCCTGAAGCACTCGCCGCAGGCGATGCGCTGGCGGAGGCAGCTTCAGCCCAAAGACCGCGCCACTGTGCGCCTGTTTCTCTTTCCAAGCTGCGCTGCCTTCTGCTAGTTCCC
>JAYUXI010000122.1:0-11867 GCA_043753085.1 Myxococcales bacterium
TGGGCGAACTCTTCGGCGGCGTCGCTGCCCTTCATGGTGGGGGCGAACTGCTCGTACGACTCGTGGGCCTTGGCGAAGTGCGCTTGCAAGAAGTGCGAACGCGCGATGAGCGCGCGGGCCTCGGCCGCCTTGGCCGCTTTGGGATAGCGGTCGAGCATGCGCTCGAACAGCACGATGGCGGCGTCGTCTTCGTTGGCGCGCAGCAGCGAGCGAGCGGCGAGGAAGGCGGACTCGGCCTTTTCCTCGGGCAAGGACGCCAGCTTCTCGCAGGTCGAGAAGCCGTGCTCGGCTTCTTTGTATCGTGCACGCGAATGAAAAAGTGCAGTGGCCCGGACGAAGCACGCCAGCGTGCGGTGCTCGGGCTTGCCACCGTGCTCGATCTCGGTGGCGACGTCGCGGGCCTCGGCGATCTTTCCCGCCTCGGCGAAGGCTTTGGCACGTATCTCCAGCTCGCCCTGCGACAGCACGAGCTTCTTCTCGCGCAGGTAGCGCATGCCTTCTTCGGCGCCGGCCTCGGCGGCGCCCGTGGTGGCCAGCCAGCGGGCGTCGGCCATGGCCTGGCGCTCGTCTTCGAAGCGCAGACGCAGGCGGCGGGCGGTCGCTTCATCGGCGCGCTTGCGGATTTTTGGATCGCCGCCGTCGACCGTGGTCTTGCGTACGCCCTCGGCGTTGCCGGCGCGTGCGTAGGCTTCGGCTGCACGCAGCGCGAACGTGGGCCCGAGACGCGCGAACAGATCGCCCGCTTCATCGGCGCGGCCAGCGCGCCAGAACGCCTCGGCGCGCAGCACGGCCACGCCGCCTTGCAGAATGGGCAAGTCCTGTTCGAGCCCTTCGCTCGCTTTCAATGCGTCCTCGGCGCGGCCGAGCGCGAGGGCCAGCTTGGCCTGGAGAAAGCGCAGGACCGGTTTTCGACGCTCTTCGGCCGGCAGCGCGGCAATCAGCGTGTCGGCTTCTTGGAGGCGGCCGGCGCGCACGAGCTCGGAGAACGGCTTTTGCTCGAACTCGGCGCCGAGGGCGGCAGCGTCGGCGGCGGCGTCGAGCGGTGCGGGCGCCGCGTCGGTGAAAAAATTGCCGCGAGTGCTCTGGATTGCTGACCGATCGCAGCCGACGACCACCGCGCACAGACCAAGAACGGCAAGAACACGACTCATCACGGAGGCGGCACGATCGGGCCGCGGATCCAGTCCTCCGACAGCGCGCGGTAGTTGCCGGTGGCGTCGAGGCCGCCCATGACGCTGGACAGGCCCCACTGTAGTCGATTCACGAAGGTGCTCTCGGGCGGCAAATTGATCGGCTTCGGCAGGTTCGGCATCACGCCCGAGCTGGGCGTCACGAGATCCTTGCCGTGACGCACCAGAAAGCCCACGGCTTCCCGCGCGACCGCCGAGGTGTGGTGGAACGGTACCTGCACGAACGGCTGCATCAAGAACTTGGTGTAGTCGGTGAAGACCTTGAAACCGCCTTCGTCCGAGGGATCGTAGCCGAGCTCCGACACGCACAGCTGGTAGAACCTGTCCCAGTCGCCGTCCATGCTGGCCACGACCACGCTTTTCATGCCGTGCACGAGCGGGTGCGGCAGCATCCGCACGCAGCCGTAGTCGAGGAAGGCGACGCGCCCCCCACCCAGGAAGCGGTAGTTGCCGGGATGCGGGTCCGCGTAGAGTACGCCGTGCTTGTAGAGTGCACGGAACATGAAGCTCCAGATGGTCTCGGCGGCGGCGTTCTTGTCCTCTTGCGAAGCGTTCTTCACGAACGTGGCGTAGTCGACGCCGCCGATCAGCTCCATGGTAATGACGCGCTTGGTGGTGAGCGAGTGCACGACCTCGGGGACCACCACCATGCGGTCGTCTCGGTTGATGCGACGAAACATCTCGAGGTTCTCGGCTTCGGCGCCGTAGTCGAGCTCGGCCAGGAAGACGGTCCGGACCTCGTCCAGGGTTTCCTTGGTGTGATACCTGCGCCCGACCGGCGCGATCATGGCTTCGAGCATGCCCAGACTTTTCAAGTCGTTGGCGATGGCCTTGTCGATGCCTGGATACTGCACCTTTACCGCCACGAGCCGACCGTCGCGCGTTTTTGCGCGATGCACCTGGCCGACGCTGGCGGCGGCAAACGGATCCGGATCCCACTCCCCGAACAGCTCGCCCGGGGCCACCCCGAACTCCTCGACGATGACTCTGTGCGAGGCCTCCCGTGACAGCGGCGGCGCCTTTTGCTGCAGGCGCTCCAGCACCTCCTGGAACTTTTCTTCGTAGCCTGGCGGCGCCAGGCCTTCGATGTACGACGCCATCTGCCCGAGCTTGAGCGGCAGGCCCTTCATCTCGCCCAGGGTCTTGAGCATCGCGTCGGCAGTTTTTTTCGCGCTGATCATCAGGCGTGCGCGGTCGTCTTGGTCGAGCTCTTTCGCGGTGCCGCCCATGGCGCGGCGCATGGCCTCGCGGGCGAGAGGCAACGCCCTGGGCGCGAGTGCGCCGAGGCGGGCGAAGCGCCCGAACCGCGACGTCGGAGGAGCGTCCGGCCTTTGCGCGTTGGGATCGCCACTTTTTGCCATGGCGCGCAGTATAGCCACAGGTTGCGATGCCGTGAGCCACAGCCGCTCGCGCTTTTGCTAGGGTCCCCGCCATGAAGTCCAGCCGACGCCAGTCGCAGCGCAGTTCTGGGCGCGTTCTCGCCTTTTTCGCGCTTGCGGTGCTGCCCCCTGCCGCGCTCTCGGCCTGCGGCAGTCTCTTCAACAAGGACGCGGATGCCGGCGCCGACGCCGCCGCCGTTGCCCTCGTTGCCCTCGACGCAGTCGCGCCCCTCGTTTCCGCGGATCCGGTGGGGTCGGCGCCTTTGGCCAGCGCGGCGCGCGCGCCCGTCGTGGTGGTCCGCACCGACGCCGGCACCAAGAAGTTCGACGGCGGCGTCCTGGTCGATGCGGGGGGGCGGGGGGTCGTGGTCGACTCGGGCATTCCGCGCCCCGTTCCCAATCCCATACCCAGCGGCATGAAGGTGCCGGGCTTGCCGTCCGGCTTCCGCATCCCTTCGGGCATTCCCTCGCGCTGGCTCCCTCGCTGACTCCCTCCCTTGGCTGATCCGAACTTGTCGCAAAGTCTCGCCCCCCTGCCGCGCCGGTTCGGCCGTTACGCTCTGTTCGACTTCGTCGGCAAGGGCGGCATGGCCGAGATCTTCCTCGCGCGCGCCGAAACCGAGCTCGGTGCGTCGCGCCTCTGCGTCGTGAAAGAGATCCTCCCCGAGCTCGCCGACGTTGCGTCCTTCGCCGACATGCTCGTGTTCGAGGCCAAGCTCGCTGCGCGCCTCAACCACGCCAACATCGTGCAGGTGTTCGACCTCGGGCGCACCGAAGGGCGTCTGTACATCGCCATGGAGTACGTCGAGGGCTACGACCTCAACGCGCTGCTGCGGATTCTCTCGAAGAAGAAGATCCCGTTCGTGCTCGAGCATGCGCTCCACGTGGTCAGCTGCATCTTGCGCGCGCTCTCGTTCGCGCATCGGGCCAAGGACGAAGACGGCGCGCCGCTCGGCATCGTCCACCGCGACGTGTCTCCATCGAACGTCCTCATCTCGCTCGACGGTGAGGTCAAGCTTTGTGACTTCGGCATCGCCAAGGCCAACTCGGGTCTCGGCGCGTTGACTGGAGTCGCGGGCGAGGTCGGTGAGGCCCTGCGCGGAAAAGCCGGCTACATGAGCCCGGAGCATGCCCGCGGCGAGCCCATCGACGCCCGCGCCGACGTCTACGCAGCGGGCATCGTCTTGTGGGAGCTCCTCTCCGGCAAGCGCATGTACCGCGCCGAGGGTTCGGAAACACTACTCGACGTGGCCAAGCGCGCCGAGGTTCCACTCCTCTCGCCCCGCGGCGAAGTGCCGGATCTCGAAGCCCTCCGCGCCCTGGTATTGCGTGCATTGTCCACCGACCCGGACGCTCGCTTCGAGTCGGCCACTGCCATGTCGCGAGAGCTCGACGGATATCTCACCCAGGCCGCGGTGGTGACCAACCCGCTCCGCTTCGGCGAGTGGCTCCGCGAACGAGTCGGCACCGAAGAGATCGACGAGCGCCGCGAGCGCGAACGCCTGCTCACTCCGCACGGTGAAGTGAAGGTGGCGTTCTCCTCGCTCGAGGAAGGCCCGCCCGCCGAGCTCACGCCTGCCGAGCCTGAGCCGGAAGAGCCCGCCCCCGGCTCGGAGTGCGAGGTGCTGGTGCTCGAAGAGCCGCTGCGGCCTTCGCTGATCCCGGTGCCTTCGCTGGGCGCGATGCGCACCTTCGTGCGGGATCTCGAGCGCACCGAAATGCCCGCTGCGGCGATGCCGATCACGGTGCCGCCACCGGCGCGTCCGGTGCCCGTCGTGCTGCTGGCCCTCGTGGCGTTCGTGGTGGTTCTCTGCGCCATCCTCGCCGTCGCGATGCGATGACCGTCGTCGTCGACGTCGCGTTGCCGGTACCGGTCCGCACGCTGTTCACGTACGAGCTGCCCGATTCGCTGTCGGCCACGGTCGGCAGCTTCGTGGTGTGCCCGCTGCGGGGCCGCAAGGAAGGCGGCGTGGTCGTGGCCGTGCGCGACGCGAACGAAAGCGATCCGCCGAAGCTGAAACGGGTGCTCGCGGTCGATCCGGACTTTGGTCTACCCGCGTCTCTCGCGACGTTCCTCGGCAAGCTGGCCGCTTACTACGCGGCGCCGGTGGGGGAGGCGATGGCGCTCGCGTTGCCGCCCCGACCGAAGAACGTGGCCGAGCTCCTCGCGCCCGAATCGCTGTTTCCGGAGAAGAGCGGCGGCATCGGTCGGTCGGTGCAGTGGGTGCGAGCCACGCAGAACGGCGCCGCCACCACGCGTCGGGGCGCCGCGGGCGCGCTGCTGGCGTTTGCGCGGAGCATGGGCGAAAGCGAGCTCGCCGAGCTGGAACGCCGCTGGAAAAATGCGCGGTCGATCGCGCGCAACCTGGCGGACGAAGGTCTCGTCGAGCTGTTCGACCGTGAAAAGTCGGATGCGCCGTTCTTCCGCGATCAGGTCGCGCGCGACGAAGCGCCGAGCCTGCGGCAGGAGCAAGCCGACGCCGTCGACGAGATCTCGACGGCGCTGCGCAGCCGCGCGCACAAGCTTTTTTTGCTGCAGGGGGTCACCGGCTCCGGCAAGACCGAGGTGTACCTGCACGCCATGGCCCAGGTAGCCGAGGCGGGGCGCGGGGCCATCTTGCTGGTGCCCGAGATCGCCCTCACGCCGCAGGTGGTGCAGCGCTTCCGCGCGCGCTTCGGCGACGACGTGGCCATCTTGCATTCTGCACTTACCCCGAAAGAGCGACTCGGCATGTGGCGCAAGCTGCGCAAGGCCGAGGTGCGCGTCGCCATCGGTGCCCGCAGCGCGCTGTTCGCCCCGGTGGCGGACCTCGGCCTCATCGTCGTGGACGAAGAGCACGACGGCTCGTTCAAGCAGGAAGAGGGCGTGCGCTACCAGGCGCGTGACATGGCCATCTTGCGCGCGCACCTCGAAGGTGCGGTCTGCGTTCTGGGCAGCGCCACGCCGTCGCTCGAAAGCGTGTATCTAGCGCGCAAAGGCCAGGCGCGGCACTTGCATCTGCGCGAGCGGGCGCGCTCCCAACCGCTGCCGAAGGTCGAGGTGATCGACCTGCGGCGCGCGGCACCCGGGCCCACCGGTGACAAGCGTTGGAGCTTGCCGCTGCACCGCGCGATGGAGCAGACGCTCGCCGAAAAAGAGCAGGCGATCCTGTTTCTGAATCGGCGCGGCTTTTCGCCCAGCGCGCGGTGCGAAGCCTGCGGCACGTTGGTGGAGTGTCCGCACTGCTCTGTGGCCATGACCTTTCACAAGGGCAAGCAACGGCTGATCTGCCACTACTGCGATTACCAGACGCCCTTGCCGCCCAACTGCGAAAAGTGCGGCGCGCCCGCACTCGCGCTGGAAGGACTCGGCACCGAGCAGCTGCAGGAGTCGCTGGCCACGCTCTTTCCCGACGCGCGGGTCGAGCGGCTCGACCGCGACGTGGCCAGTGGCAAGGAAGTCGAGCGTATCCTGGCGCGCATGCGCGCCGGCGCCATCGACGTGCTGGTCGGCACCCAGATGGTGACGAAGGGTCACGACCTGCCCAACGTCACGCTGGTGGGTGTCATCAACGCCGACGCCGCGCTTTCGATCCCGGACTTTCGCGCCGAGGAGCGCGCCTTCCAGCTGCTGGTGCAGGTGGCGGGCCGGGCCGGTCGCGGCGATCGGCCGGGACGCGTGCTCGTGCAGACCTACGCGCCGGAAGCGGCCGCCATCCAGCTCGGCGTGAAGCACGACGTGATCGGCTTCGCGGAGCGCGAGCTGGCCGCCCGCCAGGAAGCCAACTACCCCCCGTACGGGCGCCTCTTGCTGGTGCGCGTCGAGAGCCAAGACGAGGACGCCGCCATCCGCGCCACCGCGGCGTTCGCCGAGAACCTGCGCGCGCGGCTGATCCCGGGGCTGTCGATCCTCGGCCCTTCCGTGGCGCCGCTGGCCAAGCTCCGCAACTACCACCGCCACCGGATCTTGCTGAAGAGCGCCGAGCGCCCGATCCTGCGCCGCGCCCTGGCCATCCTGCAACATCACGCCGAGCAACTGCCCAGCAAGGTGCGCGTCTCGTTCGACATCGACCCCGTGCAGCTCCTATGAGTGCTTCATGAGACTTCGCGCTGCGCCGCTGGCCGTGCCGTTCCACGTCGTGCTGGTCGAGCCGGAGATTCCGCCCAACACGGGCAACGTGGCACGCTTGTGTGCGGCTACCGGCTCGCCGCTGCACCTGGTGGGCAAGCTCGGGTTTCGCATCGACGCGCAGTCGGTGCGCCGCGCCGGCGTGGACTACTGGCACCTCGTCGACGTGCGGCAGCACGAAGACTTTCCCCAGTTCGAGCGCACCTTCCACGCCTCCAGCGCCGCGCCCAAGCTGTGGATGTTCTCGGCCCATGCCACGCTGAGTATGTATGATGCACCTTTTACGCCGGGCGACGCCCTCGTGTTCGGCAAGGAGAGCGTGGGCCTCGACCCGGCCCTGGTGGCCCGCTATCCGGATACCACCGTAGGCATTCCGACTCTCGGCGCGGTCCGTTCGCTGAACCTCGCCAACGCAGTATCCCTTGGAATCTACGAGGCGCTGCGCCAGGTGGGCATCTTCTCGCACACGTTCTCCGAGAACTGAACGAGCGAGCGGAGCGCAGTCTGTTCGTGCGAAGGCTGCGCCCCCCGAGCACGGGTTCCGTACCCATGCCGAAGTGGACGACGGGGCGATCGTCTTCAGGAGTCGCGCGCGGCGCCGGCAGCCAGCGCCACCGCGTCGTCGAGCAGGCCGAGCGCCAGCCGCAGTGGTGACGTCTCGCCGCGTGCCTGCCGCGCACGGAGCGCCGCGCCCATGGTGTGACTGAAGCGGGGCAGGGCAGCCAGGGCTGCAGTGACCGCGCGCGCGAAGGGCGACGAAGACGCCTGCAGCGGCGGCAGTGCGGCGACCGTCGCCTGACATGCCAGAACCAGGCCTACGGCACGTGCAACCATGGTGACGGCGAGCGCAGCGCCTTGCACCGACAGCCGGACTTGCCACGTGTCTTTCGGCCCGAGTACGGCGCCGAGCACCGCCAGCACCCCGAACGCGACGACCCAGCTGCGCAGCGAGCCGATCCGGGTAGCGAGCCACGGACCCACCGCGCACACGAGGGCGAGCAGACCGACCAGAACGAGCGCGTGGAAGGCTCGCGGCAGCAGCACGAGCAGCGTGAGCTCGGCGCCCGCCGCGACGGCCACGGCCAGCGCGCGCCAGCGCGGCGCCCGTGCCGTGGTCGCCGTCGGCTGCGGTTCGACGCGGAGCGGCGGTTCGAGGTGAGTGGCCCGCTGACCGGCACGCAGTCCGGCGAGGGCGGCGAGTGCGCCGAACGCTGCCATCGCCCCCACGAACAGGCCCACGAGCTGCACCCCGCTGGCCACCGAGACGCCGAGCATCTTGGTGCCACGCTGCAGGAGCTCCCGATACAGCGCGACGATGGGTGCACCATACAGAAAAATCTGCGTCACCACCTTCTGGCAGATCGCCCAGGCGGCGGCAAGCGCGCCACCGAGCAGGGCGCTGCCTCCGTTGGCGCCGAACGGCAACGTGACGATCTCGACCAGCAGCGACTCGGTGAGGATGCCCACCGCCGGTCCAACCAGAACCGTGCCGGGAGACGAAAGCTTCACCGCCGCGCACACCGCGCCCGTGGCCAGCAAGAGACCGGGACGTGGCACCAGCACGCGCAGCGCAACGAGCAACGCTGCGCCCATCGACGCGAGCAACACGCCGGCGAACGGCAGCTTGAGCGCGTGGAGAAACGTGCCGAGCGTGGCTTCCAGCGCGCCCCACAAGGCGCCGAAGCTGCCCGCGTAGGCCCAGAAATCGTGGCGACGTGCGTTCACACGGGCACCGTATCAAGGTTCGAAGCGGGTGCCGAAGCCGACGAAGACTTGCCGGCCGGCTTCGGGAAACGAGAAGCGCGCCTCGACGTTGGCGCCGGTGAGGTTCTGGGCGCGGATCCAGATGCGGCTCCGTTCGGTGACGTGCAGATCCACCCTCGCGTCCAGCAGGGCATACGCGCCGAGCTGCTCCCAGCGGGCCGTGTTCGGGTTCTGGTAGTCTTGTCCACCCACGAAGCGACCCACGGCGCCCACGGACACCAGGCGGTGCGGCCGGAAGGTGGCGGCGAGGGTGCCTCGCTGGCGCGGCTTGTAGGCCACGCGTGATTCGTCGCCGTCGCGGCGAGACGACAGCAGGAGCAAGCCGCCATCGACCTCGAGCCATTTCGCGACGCGCAACTGGGCGCGTGCCTCCGCGCCGAAGAAGCGCGCGGCCGATACGTTCTGCAGCTGGGTGAGGCCCGGCTCCACGGTGACCTCGGTGACCAGGCCGCGCACGGTGGAGTCGAACAGCGAGCCGTCGAGCGTGATGCGCTTCGACTTGTATCCTGCATCCACCGCGAGATCGAAAGCGCGTTCCTGTCGCAACGTCGGGTTTGGTGCACGGGCGCCGAACACCGTGCTGAAGCGCTCGCGCAGGGTGGGCGTACGGGCTCGCAAGGTGCCGCTGGCGCCGAACGAGAACGACTCGTTCTGCCATGCAAGGCTGGCCAGCGGGCCGATCCCGGCTGCGGGAGCGACCGCCGCGCCCGTGGAAGGCGTGCTGGGTAGCTCGCCATCCAGCTGGGCGCCGAGGGTAGCAAACACCCGGCGCGGCACTACTTCGACGTCACCGGTCATCGACGTGGTGAACAGGTTCGAGTCCGCGGTGATGGCTGGCGCGCCGCGATCTGCGACGCCGGTGTGGCTGTCGCGGCGGAGGCCGGTCCAGGTGCTCAACTTCACGCGATCGTGCGCGACGAGTGTGGTGCGCACGAAGCCGCCCACGGTGCGGTCGGCGTAGACGCTGTGGAACGCCTTGGGCCGCCGCTGGCTCCGGTAGCGATCGTTGTCGTACGAATCGAGCGTGTTGTCGAAGAAGCTGCCGTACAGATGCGAGTCGATCTGCAAGCGTCCGTGCGTGTGGGTATGCGAGACGCCGAGCACGGTGGCCTGCCAGTCGGTCCAGCGCCAGTTGCGCACCACGAAATCTCGGGTGGCCGGCGGAATGCCGAAGCTCCCGCCAAATCGGGTGAGGCTCACCGCAAAGCGATTGCGTGCGTCTCCATCGAGCGTGATCTTCCACGTGCCGGTCAGCCCGGTGCGATCCGAGTTGAGACGGCGCGTTCCGCCCTCATTCGGCTTCTTCTCGAAGCCGTCGGGCAGGGGCACGTAGCGACGATTCTCGTAGGCGCCGCCGAGCAGCACCCCGAAGCGATCGTCCTTGCCGAAACGCACGCTCGCCGCTGCGCTACTGCGTGCAGAGTACAGCGAAGCGAATTCGGTCTGGGCTCGCAGGGTGGGCTTGCTGGTGGGCTCGCGCGTGACCACGTCGATGGCGCCGCCGGTGCCGTTGGGGCCATACAGCAGAGGGGTAGAGCCCTGGGTGATCACGACGCGCTCCACGGTGTCGATGGGCAGCTTCGAGAGGTCGATCTGGCCGTCGTACGGAACCGCCAGGGGCACACCATCGACCATGGTCACGATGCCGCGCTGATCGAAGCCGCGCAGCGAGAGGATCCGTTCGCCGCGTTCGTCGCTGGCCCCGTGGATGGCCGGCAGGCGCTCGAGCGTCTCGCCTACGTTGCTCTGCCCGTAGCGCTGCAGATCCTGTTCGCCGAGCGTGAGCACGCCGAGCCCGCGGCGGGTACGCTTCGCGCCGGTGATCACCACGTCTTCCGCGCGGCCGAGCGCAGGGGTCAGAACGAGCACCACGACGGCGCTGGCTCCGAGGCGGCTCACGGCGTGCTGGCTTCGATCGTCGCGAGGTTGCTCACGAACGCGCAGCCCGAGTAGCCGAGCTCGTCGTCCCAGGTGAGCCGCTGCGACTCGAGCTCGACGTAGCCCTGGGCGAAGGCTGCGCCGTCGAAGACCACGGTCTTGCATCGGTCGCGCGACGCGGGCCGAAAGCCGTCCGCGCCGACGAAGTCGAACACATAGTCCGTGTAGGGCGCATTCAGTCCGGCGGCGTCCCAGATCGTGGACAGCGTGACCACGGGGGTGTCCTTGAACGTGCTCTTGGCCAGGTCGGCGAGGACGAGCACGTAGCTTTGGCCGGCGACGCGGAGCGTGAGGGTTCCGGCGGTGGCCGCATCGCCGGCGCTGCCGCCGTCGGTTTGACTCACTGCGCCAGAAGAACCACCCGCGGAAGGCCCTCCCGAGGAGGACGATTCGAGGGCGTCGTCATCGCCCGAATCGTTGCCGCAGGCGGCGAAGAGGCCGAGGCAGCTGGCCACAAAGAGTCCGTGCAAATGACGCATGGCACGCGCTTACCATGGGCCCCCGGCTCCTGTAAGGTGCGCGCGAAATCGCCCGCTTCCAAGGGCGCAAACAGCAGGAGAGAGCCCGTGATCATTGGAGTCCCGAAGGAAATCAAGACCCGCGAATACCGCATTGGCATGACCCCCGCGGGCGTGAAGAGCCTGACCAGCCGAGGCCACAAGGTCCTCGTGCAAAAGGGCGGCGGCGAAGGCGCCGGTCTGAAAGATGCGGAATACACGCAAGCTGGCGCCATCATCGTCGACACCGCCGCCGAAGCCTGGGGCGCCGACATGGTGGTCAAGGTCAAGGAGCCGCTGCTTGCGGAGTATGGCTTTTTCCGCGAGAACCTGGTGCTCTACACGTACCTGCACCTCGCCCCCGAGCCCGAGCTCACCAAGGCCCTGATCGACAAGAAGGTCGCCTCGGTCGCCTACGAGACCATCGAAGCTCCGGACGGCTCGTTGCCGCTCCTCAAGCCGATGAGCGAAGTCGCAGGCCGCATGGCCGTCCAGGTCGGCGCCAGCAGCCTCGAGAAAGAGAGGGGCGGCAAAGGCCTGCTGCTCGGCGGCGTGCCCGGCACCCGCCGCGGTCGCGTCGTCATCCTCGGCGGCGGCGTGGTCGGCAAGAATGCCGCCACCATCGCCGTCGGCATGGGCGCGCAGGTCACCGTGCTCGACGTCCGCGCCGAGACGATGGCCTACCTCGAAGACATCTTCGGCGGCGCCGTCGAAACGCTGTACTCGAACCCGCTCAACATCGAAGCCGCGGTCCGCAAGGCCGATCTGGTCATCGGCGGTGTGCTCGTCACCGGCGCCCGCGCGCCCAAGCTCGTCACCCGCGCGCTCATCTCGCAGATGGAACCTGGCAGTGTCGTCGTCGACGTCGCCGTCGATCAGGGTGGCTGCATCGAAACCTGCCGCCCCACCACGCACGACAACCCGACCTACGAGGTAGACGGCGTCGTGCACTACTGCGTGGCGAACATGCCCGGCGCGGTTCCGCAGACCA
>JAYUXI010000123.1:0-4950 GCA_043753085.1 Myxococcales bacterium
CACCAGGATGTCGGCCTGACCACGCACCGGCACCAGGTACTGCTCGTAAGCGCGCGCGATGGTCTTCACGTGGGTGGCTTCGGTCGAGCCCGCGAACACGCCGGTGACGCCGTAGGGCGAGGGCACCTTGTCGAACACGGCGCCGCGCAGGGCCTGCGGCATCTTGTCGAGCGAGAACACGAGGGCCTTCAGCGCGGCCCGCTCCGCGCCCGACAGCGAGTCCTCGTTCTTGCCGAGGAACTCCAGCGGTCGATCGAACATGCGGTTGTTGACCGTGGTTTCGATGTGGAAGACCGGGACGTTGTCGTCGACGATCTTGCCCATGCGCGCGAACTTGTTCGACAGACCGGAGTTGGCCGGGTCCATGTAGTTGCCCTCGCGCGTGGTGCGCGGGTTGTGGTGCGCCTTCAGGCTCTTGTAGCCGGAGAGGCCCGTGACCACCGACTTGTGCCCGCCGTTCATGGGCACGAAGGTGAGGTTCACGTAGACGAGGAGATCGGCCGTGGCCGCCTTCTTGTTGATCTCGACGACCTCGCCTTCCGAGGTGGTGCCGAGCTCGATCAGGTTCGAGTGCTCTTCCGCGTCGTGGTTTTGCAGGCGGTCTGGGTAGAACGCGTTGAAGATCTTCGAGCCGACCATGTGGCGGATCTCGCCGGCGGTCATGCGGCGGTGAAACGCCGTGGCAATGATCATCTCGATGTCGTCGACGCCGTACTGGGCGAACAGCTCGAGAAGCACGGTGAGCACGCGCTCGCGCACGTCTGGCGCGCGCATCGGCGGCAAGGGCATCGAGATGTCGTCGATGGCGATCACCACGCGCATGCCGGGACGCAGCTTGGCGTAGAGCGGCTCGCTGTCTTCGGGGTGGGTTATCGCGTAGCGAATGGCGGCGTCGACGTCGCGCAGCTCGGCGATGGGCGGCTTCGGGTAAAGCACCCGCGAGCCTTCGGGGAGGTCCACGAACACCAGCTTGTCGCCGGAGAAGGCAACACGCGGAGCACTCTTCTTGTCGATGGTGACGAGCTGCGGATGGGTCATGTGGCTTCCAGCGTCAAGACGGGCCACCCATAGGTTCGGGCGAGCCTTTTCAGGCGGCCGTCTGGGTTGACCGCGGCGGGGTGCCCGACGACGCTCAGCATGGGCACGTCGGAGTAGCTGTCGGAGTACGCGAACGAATCTTTGAGCGAGTGCCCGGCGGCCTCGGCGTGATCGCGGATGAGGGCGGCTTTCTCGGGCCCGGCGACGACGGGGCGAAGGAGGCGACCGGTGGCGAAGCCGTGCTTGAACTCGAGTTTGTTGGCGATGACCAGATCGGCGCCGACGTACTGCTTGAGGTGGTCCATCACGAAGTCGAGCGCGCCGGACACGAGGACCACCTCGTGGCCCTCGTCCTTGCACTTGGCGATGAGGTCCTTGGCCTTGGGAAACAGCTTCGGCTTCACCACCTTTTCGAATGCTTCTTCCGAGAGCAAGTGCAGGCGGTCGGCGCTCATGCCCTGGTAGGCCATGAACAGCGCTTCGTTGAAGATGCGCCGGTCTTGCCACTCGGCGAGGGCAAGCCGCGGCGCCCGCATCGCCGTTTCGGCCACCTTGAGGAAGCTGCGGAACGGCGTGCGCTGGTTGAGAAGATAGAAGAGCGTGGGGTGGACGAGGTTCGTCCGCACCAAGGTCCCATCGACGTCGAAGTAACTCGCCGGCACGGCGCGGCTTTTTGCGGGCATTGACACGAAAGTCAACGAACACCTGCAAGGCAGGTGTCACGACGGCCCACGCCAGAGAACAGAACCACGGTAGATTACGTCTCGTTCACAATGCGGGCCCAGCCATTCGTCCTGCTCGTGGTGACCCGCGCGGTTGGGCGCAGCGCCCAGGCGGCCTGCGATCGCTGGTGGTCGCGCTTCCCGGCGAGGCTCGGACGCGATGGCAGTGACGGCCTGCTGGGTCGCGCCGTAGACTCCGGTGAATGATTGCATCGGCCCGTCGCCTCGCCCCGTGGTGCTGTTTGCTCGCGGTGGGCTCGGCCTGCGACTCCGAGCCCACGGACGCGGGCGCTCGGCAGGACGCCAGCGCGCCCACCGCAGTGACCGACTCCGGCGCCGCTCTGGAAGACGCCGGCTCACGCTCGGATGTCGCGAGCGAGCCGTCCGACGGATCGGGCGGGAGCGCCTGCGCGGCGGCGGGCGACGGCGCCTTCTGCGGCGCCGGCTTGGGCCTCGATCCCGGCACGCTGTACACCTGTGGCGACGGCTCGATCACGGGCGCGATCGCGTGCTCGCTCGGATGCTTGGCGCAGCCCCCCGGTAGCCCCGACGTCTGTGCAGCCGAGGATCCGTGCGCGTCTGCCGGTGCCGGCAGCGGGGCCTATTGCGGCGGCCCGCTCGGCGGGGATCCCAGCTCGCTCTACCAATGCGCGAATGGCGCGACCACGCGCATCGAGAACTGCAGCAGCGGATGCGCGGTACAGCCGCCGGGCACTGCGGATCGCTGCGTGACCGAAGGCAGCGCGTACCGACTGCCGTTGCCGTGCGGTACCAACGCACGCGTCACGCAGGGCAACGACGGCGCGTACAGCCACGTCGGCAAGGCGCGCTACGCCTACGACTTTGGCCTCCCGCGCGGATCGGTGCTGGTGGCGATGCGGGGCGGCAGCGTGCGCGCCCTCCGCAACGACGTTCGTCCGGGCGATGCGTGCTGGTCGGGCGGCGGCGCGGCGTGCGCCGACCGCGCCAACCGCGTGGTGCTCGATCACGACGACGGCACCAGCACGCTGTACATGCATCTCGATTCGGTGAGCGTTGCGCTCGGCGAGCAGGTTGCCGCCGGCGCCGAGATTGGCCGGTCTGGCGGAACCGGCTGGTCGACCGGGCCGCATGCACACGTCCAGCGCCAGAGCCGTTGCAGCAGCAGCTACTGGTGCCAGAGCGTGCCACTGGCCTTCGAAGACGTGGGCGCCAACGCCGGCGTACCAGCCGCAGGCAGCACGGTCACCGCGCGCGCCTGCCCCTGAGATCGCCCGACTTTTCGCCGTCGGCGGCCAGGTGGGTCAAGCGGAGGTGGAAAGGCGGGCCAGCGCTTTGCGTGCACCTTCCACGTGTACGTCGGCGCTGAAGGCCCCTTCGAACTTGTCGGCGATGATGCCGTCTTTGCCGATGACGAAGGTGAGGCGCTTGGTCCAGCCGAGCAAGCCGAACATGCCGCCGGTGGCGCCGTACAGCTTGGCGATCTCCTTTTTTGGGTCGGCCAGAAGCGGAAAGTTGACCTGGTGAGCCTCGCGGAATTCTTCGTGTTTGGAATCGCTGTCGGTCGACACGCCGACGATGGCGGTTTCGTTGCCGCCGAGCTTCTGCAGCATGTCGCGGAAGCCGCACGTTTCGCGGGTGCACACGGACGTAAAGTCCTTCGGGTAGAAGTACAAGATCACGTTCTTCTGTCCGGTGTAGTCCGACATCTTCACGGCAGTGCCATCGCTGGCGGTGGCAGAAAAGTCCGGGGCGCGCTCTCCAACTTCGGGCATGGGACGGCATGCTACGCCGGGCCCGCACCGGTGTTTCGCCGAATTTCCGCAGCTCAGGCGAGGGCAAAGCGATGGTGTTCCTTTTTGAGCCGTGCTCCAAAGGGCCTATCCATGAGCGAGAAACGAGAACTGCACGACAGCGTCCGCGCCAAGGTGAACGACTTCACCCTGCAGCTCGTCACCGCCATCGGCAGCGATCTCGCCGCCGTCGTGGTCCACGGCAGCTCCGTGCGCGGCGGCTACCGCGAGGGCCAGAGCGACATCGACGTGGTCGTGGTGCTCGAGCGTGACGGCCGTGCCACCCTCGAAGCCGCGGGCGACGTCCTGGCCAAGGCGCGCTCGGTCCACGGGATCGAGGCGATGATCGTCACCGCGAAGGAGATCGACGGCGCCGCCGACGTGTTTCCCCTCCTGTACGACGATCTCGGCCGGGAGAGCGTCTGCGTTCACGGTGGCAACCCGTTCGCCCGCATCGTCGTGAGCGACGCGCACCGTCGCCTCCGCATCGAGCAAGAGCTGCGCGAGTGTCGCATCCGACTGCGCCGCGCCGCCAGCGAGGCCCGCGGCGATCGCATCGTGCTGCGGCGCGCGGTGTGGCAGCGCCTGCGCCAGGGACGCAGCCCCCTCGCCGCCCTGCTGCGACTTCGCGGCGAAACCAGCGGCGAAGACGTCGATTCGGTCATCACACGCTCCAGCGAGCTGCACGAGCTAGACCCGGCGCACCTGGTCGGCGACATCGAGGATCCTTTCGCGGCGTACGAAAGTCTATGCATCCTGCTCGACCGCGCCATCGACTATGTCGACGAATTGGACATCGGCGGCGAAAAACGCCCGGCGTGAGGTAGCGGCGGGTCCTTGCGGCGGCTACGTACTGACGGTGCGATTACTCTCTCTCTCGCTGGCCGCGAATTTCTCTCTGGGATGCCTGGGCGGGCTGGTGGCGTGCGGAGACGCTGCCGTAGGCGGTTCGGACGACGTCGACCGCGGCGCCCAGGAGGGTGGTGCCTCTCCGGTCGACGCTGCGGTCCGGCCCGACGCTGCGGTCCGCCCCGACGCCGAGCCGACCGAGCCCGACGCCGGCCGAGCAGACGCCGGCCGAGCAGACACCGACGCCGCGGTACGCCCCGACGCAGAACCCGACGCGGACGCGCAGACCGACGCGGCCGATCCCGTCGACGCTGGCCCGGACGTGCTCGCGCCGGATCCAGCCGCGGTGCTCACGTCGGCTCCTTCCGCAGGCTCCACCAGCGAGATGGGCGCGTCCGTCACGTTCACCGTGCGGCTCGCGCGCGCACCCACGGCGCCCGTCACCGTGGCCGTGACCAGCAGCGACGGCACCGAGGCGTCGGTCGCGCCCGCTTCGCTCGTCTTCACCTCGGGCGCCTGGGATGCGCCGCAAACCGTCACCGTGACCGGTCTGGCCGACACTCTGGTGG
>JAYUXI010000124.1:0-4947 GCA_043753085.1 Myxococcales bacterium
GCAGAGAGCAAGACCACCCTGTGCAAGCTGGATGCAGACTGCAGAGAGATCGAGCTGGCGCCAGCATACGAAGTCGTCGCCTACGAGGCGCCGTGGATCATTGCGGCCACCTCGGCCGAGCCGGATGCCCCCGGTCAGGTCGTTTACTACCTCCGTCACGACGAAGCACGCGAGGCGCCGCGTCGGGTGATCGTCGGCCGCTCCTGTCAGCCGCCGCTGCTTCTCGAGCACGGCGACAAGCTAGTCTGCATCAGCGACGACCGCATGGTCACGTACGACACGAAAACGGGACAGGCGGTGGGAGAGGCGCGTTGGCTCGACCTATCCCAGCCAGCGCCCCCACCCGACGAAACGCCACGCCTCTCGGTGCAGGTCCTCACCGGGCGTCGCGCGACTGCGACGGTGCTTGGTCACGGTGACGCCACGATCTTCGTTCGGACGAGCGCGTGGCTGCGGCAAGCCATCCACATCGAGGAGCGCAATCTGCTGCTCTCCGCGGCAGACGCGGGCAGTGCCAATCCAGAGCCGCGTTCCGTGGCCAGCCTCACCGCTTCGTATGCAGTCGTCCGGAACGCGAACGGCAGCGTTCGCATCGGCGGCGACGCGGTTGCGGCCGAGCGGTTGCTCGCGTGCCGCCACGACAACGAATTGCTGCCGTGGTCCACCTGCAGGGCGGCTTCCGGGCGCGCCACGCCATGAGTTGACACGGCAAACCGCCGTGCACACGCTGAACGGACTCTTTCGCCGCCATTCACCCACACAGGAGTCACCTCAATGAGCACGTTCGCCAGCACCATCCAAGACACCGCCAAGACCGCCAGCGACGCCGCCTCCGGCGCAGCCAAGGTAGCCGGCAAAAAGGTGCAGAGCGGGTATGGCTCGGTACTCGATTTGGTCATTACTGGCGTGAAGCTGATCCCCACCGTCACCGCGGCACTCGGTTTCATGGGACTGCAAAAGAAGCAGTCGAATGCGCTCGGTCAGAGCCTCAGCTTCGGCGCAGGCGTCTTGCTCGGTGCCGGCGCCGGCATGCTGTTTGCCCCGAAAAGCGGTAGTGATATGCGCCAGGGAATCGTGCGGTACTTCCAGGGCACCCCGCTCGAGCACGCCGCGCAGACCGTTGCCAAGAAGGTGGACGCCGTCGCGAACGACATGGGCGACAAGGTCGACGGCATGAAGAACGACATGAAGAGTGTTCATGTCACGGGCAACGGCACCCGTTCGGTCAGCTGAACATCGCCAGGGGCGATTTGCGTTCGGCACAAAACGTCTGATCCCCATCGAGCGGGCACGGTAAGCTCACGCGGACCGTGCCCGTTTCGCGTGAGCTAACCGAAGATCCCGCCATCGTGGGCCCGCTGGGCGGTGTGCTTCTGTCCGAGGTGCGGGCTCGGGCGCCCATGATGATGGTCCGCGCGATCCGCTGGTACCGCGACCTCGCGCGCCTTGGTCTGCACCTACCGTTCTTCCTCGTCCACGATCTGGGTTTGCTCTACGCCGCCCCGGGAGACCAGGTCGAACGCGGCGCCCGCAGCGGCTCGGAAGCGGCCAACCGCAGCCCGGAAGACGCCAAGCTGCGGCAATTCTACGCCGCGCTGCTGGACGAGCTCGGCGAGAGCGAAGTGGCCGCCCGGGCGCGCTCGCTGCGCCTGTCGGACGACCTCGTCACCGTGGTACTGGCGCGCATCCTCGGGACGCTGCTCGCGCGGGTTTCGACGCGGCCGGCGTACACCGCCTCGTTGCCACTCGACCCAGAAATGGTGCGCGATCTCGATGGACAGCTCCCCGAGCTCTTCGCGTTGCAGCCGCGGCGCTTCGAGCTCGAGGTGCTGGGCGCTTTGGCGCGCTCGCGGCTGCACGTGCTCACCCTCGCCGACGCGATCGATCTCGACACGTTGCGGCTGCTCGGCATGCTTGGGCCGGAGTCGTCGGCAGCCTCGGCGCTAGGCCACGTCGACCTGCTGGCGGCACTGGGCAGCCCCGCCGCCAACGACATCGTGAGCTTCTCGCTGGAGCTCTTGCCCAGCGTGCTGGAAACGCGGCGCAAACACGCCGCCGGAACCACCGCGGTGTTCGGCTATTCGGGCCTTGGCAACAAAGGTTCGGTCGACTCGTTGGTGCTCACCGAGCTGACCTGGGACAATGTCGAGTTCGCCCGCCGCATGGTCGAAAACGAGACCTTGTACTATACACGAGAGCAAGCGCCCGACGTCGCCAAGCGCTTGCACTACATCGTCATCGACGCGTCGGCTTCGATGCGCGGCGACCGCCAGGTGTTTGCGCGCGGCCTGGCCATCGCGCTCGCCAAGAAGCTGCAGCTACAGGGCGAAGAAGTGTGGTTTCGCTTTTTCGATTCGCGCTTGTACGACGTGCAGCGCGCCAAGGCAGGGCACATGCCCGCCGCGTACTTGCTCGGCTTCAAGGGCGAACGCGGACGCAACCCATCGCGCGTCTTCGCGCAGCTGGCCACCGAGCTCGCCCTGCTGCGTGCCCGCGAGCAGCGCGATCCGGTCGTACACATCCTCACTCATGCCGCCCTGCACGTGCCGCGCGAGCTGGTCACCGAGGTGAAGCGCCAGGCATTGCTCTTCGGCGTCTTCATCCTGCCGTCGGGCGGCCAGCTCGATCTCGATTGGCTCGATCTGCTCGAGGGTCACAACGTCGTCGATCACGCCACCCTCACGCAGCAGAAGGCCCGCGCGGCGGCCGCGTCGAAGATCGTCGAGAACGTCGCGCAGGCCAGCGACGTGGCCAAGGGAGCCGGGCTCGAGTCGCGCCGCGACGACACGGTGCCGCCTTCGCTGCGCGGCGGCGGGGCCGCGTTGCCGCCGCCGAGCATCCGCTGAATCGGCTAATTCTATTCGCGCGCGATTAAGGCGCCACGTGGATCGAAGCGCCACGTCGTCGTGCCATCGGTCAGGCTGCTCGCGACGCACGTTCCGGCGGGCGTCCGATACCAATCCGAAACGAAGATCGCCGTCTCTCGATCGAACGCACGCGTGTCGAAGCGGAAGGTCAAGCGCTTGCCGTCCGCCTCGACGCTCAGGAGGTTTGCACCCATGAACACCACACGTGCCAGGACGGGACGGGCGTCCAGCTCTCCACGCACGTGCCGCTGCTGCCAGAGCAGGGCAGAGCGCTCGATGGCGCTCTGCCACGTGGGCTCCGCCTGGAGCGAGCGCAGCGCGGCGGCGAGAACGGGAACGCGCTCGGCGATGGCTGGTGCATTGACTACGAGCGCGCCAGCAAGAAACTCCAGCGCGACCTCGAGCCGCTCGAGGCTCTCGTGCGGCGCGAGCTCGCGAACGGCAAGGGACAAGCCGACTGCACGCGGACGCGCTGGATCCGGCCAGGGTATCGACAGCTCGATCTCGCCTGGCCTCACACCGCCCGCGACATCGCCCTCGACGTCGAGGCGAATCCGAAGGCCGTTCGCTGTGCCGCCTTCGCACCAAAGCGTCACGTCGAGCCGTTGCGCATGCGGCAGCGCCCGAGTCCAGTACGCGACGAGCGTCCCGGGCCGCACGTTTTCGAGTGAGGCAGCCGCGAAGCCCAGCGCCTCGAGCAGAGGCTGCACGTGCCGCGCGACGCCGCCCCGGAAGGCCACAGCAACGGGCGACGCCTTGGCCATGGTGGGTGTTTACCACGGCTTCGGCCGCGACCGCGTTGCGTGAAAACGCCCACCCAGATCGATACGGACGCTATTTCGTGAGGGACGCCAGCGCGCGGCGCAGCAGCGACGACAGATCCGTTTCCGCCTCGATGTCGCCCAGGGCGGTGACCGCGCGCTCGGCTTCGACCGGCTTGTAGCCGAGGTTGACCAGCGCGCCGTGCAGCGCGAGAGCTTGTCCTTCGAGGCTGGTGCTCTTGGGCTGGTTGCGCGACGAATTCTTGCTGCTGCCGCCGGGAGACGGCGCGATCTTGCCCTCGAGCTCCAGCAAGATGCGCTCGGCGGTCTTCTTGCCGACCCCCGAGATGGCCGTGAGCGTCTTCACTTCCTGGCGGGCGATGGCGTCGGCAAGCTCGCCGGCGGGCAACACGCTGAGGATCGAGATGGCCGACTTGGGCCCGATGCTCGACACCGACAGCAACGCCCGGAAGGCGGCGCGGTCCTCGGCGGTGGCGAAGCCGTAGAGGGCGAGGATGTCTTCGCGCACGTGCGTGTGGACGAAAAACGTGCACTTGCCATCGGCGGTCTTCGCAGTGCGGGCGGAGGTGCCGAGCGGCGCGTGGACGTCGTACCCGACCCCGCCCACGTCGACGACGACCACGAAGTCGTCTTCGTCTTGCAGCACGGTTCCAGTCAGTCGTCCGATCATGGGCGTTTTCTACCCTCTCCGCCCGGCAGGATCGCTAGGTTTCGTGCCGCCATGTCGCTCGACTTCTACTTCGACTATTCGTGCCCGTACGCGTACCTCGCCAGCCTCGTGATCGAGCGCGCGGTGGGAAGTGAAGAGCTGCATTGGAAGCCGATGTTGCTCGGCGGAATCTTCAAGGCTCTCGACGTGCCCCAGGACTTGATGGGCAAGCTCGCGCCGGCGAAGGCCACCCACAACCTCGCTGCCATGCAGCGCATGGCTAACCTGCTCGGCGTTCCGCTGCAGGTGCCCGCCGAGCACCCGCTGCGCACGGTGGAGGCGCTGCGCATCACCCTGGCCACGGGCGTCGACCCGAAGGTCGTGCACGGCTTCTTCCGCGCCTACTGGGTGGACAATGCACCCGTTTCGGATCCCCGGGTGATCGAACGCGTCGTGGGCGCGGCCGGCCACGACGTCGCGGAGGTCGTCGCCCGCGCGTCGAGCGACGCCATCAAGGCCGAGCTGCGCGCCCGCACCGACGCAGCGCTGGCCGCAGGCGTGTTCGGGGCGCCCACGTTCGTGCGCGACGGTGCGCTGTACTGGGGCGTGGATCGCCTGCCACTGGTCATCGGCAAGAGCTTCGCGGATA
>JAYUXI010000125.1:0-1942 GCA_043753085.1 Myxococcales bacterium
GCGCGCGCGTCTACAAGAAAGACGGCACCGTGATCGACGCGGCCGACATGGGCGATGCCGCTACCGACGATCCGTCGATGGCCATGTATACGAGCCAGCGCGCCTACTACGTGAACTTCCCGCGGGTCGACGTCGGCGACGTGGTCGAGGTGCGCTACCGAGTGGAAGACGTGGCGCACCGCAACGCCTTTGCCGATTACTTCGGCGAGGTGAACTACTTCGAGAGCAGCGAGCCGGTGAACCGCGCCGAATACATGCTAGTTACACCCAAATCGCGCACGTTCTACTTCAACAAGCCCAAGGTCGCCGGCCTCAAGTCGGACGTGACGGAAGAGGGCGCCACGCGCACCTACCGCTTCGTCGCCGAGAATTTGGCCGCCGGCAACAACGAGCCGATGCAGCCGCCCGGCTCGGAGCTGTTCGGGTACGTACATGTGTCCACGTACGCGTCGTGGGACGCGATGGGCAAGTGGTACTGGGGCCTGGTTCGCGACCAGTTCACCGCCGACGACGAGGTACGGCGCCGCGTCGCCACCATCACCAAGGGGCTCACCACGCCCGACGAAAAGGTGCGCGCCATCTACGACTACGTCGTGCAGAATACACGTTACGTCGCGCTCGAGTTCGGCATTCACGGCTTTTTGCCGTATCGCTGCGCGCAGATCTTCGCGCGCGGCTTCGGTGACTGCAAAGACAAGGCGACCCTGATCGTCACCATGCTGAAGGAAGCCGAGATCCCGGCCACCATCGTCATCGTCCGCACGCAGATGCGCGGCGACTTCGGCACCGAGCCGGCCAGCCTGTCGCCGTTCGACCACGCCATCGCCTACGTGCCGAGCCTGGATCTCTACCTGGACGGCACCGCCGAGGACACTGGCTCGCGCGAGTTGCCCGCGATGGACCGCGGCGCGCTCGCCCTGCAGATCAACGAAGGCAACCCGAAGCTCACGCGCCTGCCCGATCCAGCCGCAGCGGCCTCGGTCACCACCCGGCGCATCGTCGCGGATCTTTCGGCCACGAAAGAAGGCGCCGCCAGACCGAGCGTGTCGGTCGAGTTCACCGCCGACGTCTCGGGCGTGCACGCTCCCGCGTGGCGGCGGCGCTACCGGAACGTGTCGTCGCAGGCCGATCGCCTCAAGGAAGATCTGGGCTCCGACCTGCCCGGCTTCGAGATCAAGAACGTGAAGTCGAACGATCTGACGCAAATCGAACGCAACGTCCACCTGGAGGCGCAGGGTGCGCTGGCCACGCTCGCGCGCAAAGACGGCAGCTCGTACAGCGTGCCCGCCGGCCCGCACGAGTATCTGGTTCGCGAGTACACGCCGCTGTCGTCGCGCAAACGCGATCTCAAGGTACCTGCACGCTCCACGCAAATCACCGAGTGGACGGTGAAGCTGCCGGCCGGCGCCAAGGTGTCGCGGCTGCCCGAGACGGCGAACGAGAAGTCGAAGTTCGGCTCGGCGGCGGTCACGGTGAAGCAAGACGGCGCAAGCGTTACCGTCCGCACCGAGATTGCCATCGACGTGCCGCGCGTGGTGGCCGCCGACTACGCCGCGTTCCGAGCCTTCTGCGAAAAGGCCGATCACGCCCTCGGCGCGCGCGTCGTCTATTCGGTGGGAGGCCACTGAGGTGACCCGCTGGACCCTCGCCTTTGCGCTCGCCCTCGCGGCGTGCGGGCACAAGCCCACCGCCCACAGCGCGGCCGATGCCGCCGATCTGCGCAAGAGTGCCGACGGCAGCACCAACACGGAGACACTCGGCGAGTGGCTGCTCGCCGAGCAGCTCGCCCCGCAAGGCAGCGCCAAGGATGCCGAGCGCGCGCGCAAGCAGCTTGGCGACGCACTCGCCAAGCAGAACAAAGCCGCTGCACGTCCAGAAGACGCGCCCGGCATGATCGCGGGCCTCGCCGTCGGCCTCTACGACGAAACGCACGGCCACCCGG
>JAYUXI010000126.1:0-4944 GCA_043753085.1 Myxococcales bacterium
GCCAAGACCAGACGGCCTTCGGCGTCGGTGTTGATGATCTCGACCGACTTGCCCTCGTACGAGCCCCAGATATCGCCCGGGCGGTACGCGTTGCCGTCCGGCATGTTTTCGGCGCAGGCGATGATGGCGTGGACCTCGACGTTGGGCTGCAAGTCCGCAACGGCGCGCATCAGGCCCATGACGTTCGCAGCGCCCGACATGTCGTGTTTCATGTCGCCCATGCCCGCGGCCGGCTTGATGCTGAGGCCGCCAGAGTCGAACGTGATGCCCTTGCCGACGAACACCAAGCGCGGCATCGTGCCGGCGCCCTTGGCAGCTTTCGGGACGTACGACATGTGCACGAGACGCGGTTTGTGCTCGCTGCCCTGCCCCACGGCCTGAAGCAGCAGCATGCCTTCGCTCAGGATCTTCTCGTAGTCGAACACCTTGACGGCGAGACCGGTTTCCTTGCCGAGCGCCACGGCGTAGTCGGCAAAGGTTTCCGGGTACAGCACGTTGCCAGGCTCGTTCGAGAGATCGCGCGCCGCATTGACGGCGGCGCCAACGCTGCGACCGACTTCGAGCGCACGTTTGTGTGCAGGCTGCACGTTTCCGGGCGTGGTGAGCGTGATCTGCCCGAGCGTGGCTTTGGGCTTGCGGTCGCCGGTGAGGTACTTGGTGAAGCGGTAAGCCCCGAGCTGGAGCCCCTCACCCACGTGGCGCAGGTGGTCGAGCGCCGCGTCGGGAAGGGCAATGGTGATCGACTTGGCGCGCTCGGTGTTGGCGAGGCGGGCGATCTTGGCAAAGCTGGTGCGCACGTCCGACACGGTGAGCTTGCTCGGATCCCCGAGGCCGAACAACACGACCTTGGTGGACTTGAGCTTGCCGAGGGCGTCGATCACCACGCACTGATCGCGCTTGGCGGAGAAGTCTTCTCGCTTGAGCACGGCCTCGAGGGCGCGCCCGATAGCGCGGTCGAGGTGAGGCAGCGGCGCGGGCAGCTCTGCCCCCTTTTTCTTTCGCTCGAAAGCGAACACCGGAAGAATGAGGAGGTCGGTCGAGGCGTCGAGCGGCTTGCCGGTTTTGAGTGCGATCTTCATCGAGGAGCCGGCGACGTTAGGGCGTACGCGTGGCTGCTGGCAAGCCGGTTCCCTCTGGCGTAGTGCGTCGTAAAACCTGTCAACGCGGTAAGTTTCGACGCCCCGGACGGTGGACGGATGCCACGCAGCCCTGGTTTCGTGCGATAAAACCTGCCCACTCATGAGGCCGATGGCGTCCGATGTACACCGCAAGCATTCGCAGCTGCGCCGCCTCGCGTGCTGCGCAACGCTGGCAACCAGTCTCGTCGGCCTGGTGGGTTGCCGCAGCACCGGCGTGTCGCTGGCTCAGGGCTACCGCACGTACACCGCCGACGACTACAGCGAGATCCTGAAGCGCTGGACCCGCAAGACACAAACGTTCTCGCTGCAACAGACCGACGAGCTCCTCACGGTGCAGGCCACCTACGAGTCGTGGGACTTTCGCTGGGTTTACGCCGAGCGTTACGCGACCGACTACCAGCTCGGCGACGCCGAGCGCGAAACCCTGCGTGAGAACCTACTGCACCAGGCGTCGTCGTCGCACGAGTTCTACGTCACGCTGTACGGGACCTCGGTGCGCTGGGTGGACCTGCCCAAGAGCACCACCGCCTGGATCGTGCGCCTCGTCGACGAGTCGGGCGCGATCACGTCACCGTCCGACATCGAGGCCGTGAAGAAACCCGGCGCCCTCGAGAAGCGCTACTTTCCGTACACCACACCGTTCCGGAGCGTGTTCCGCATACGCTTCCCGAAGGTCGCCAACGACGGCAAGCGGCCCAGCGTCGCACTCGACGCCAAGTGGATGGCGCTGCGCTTCAGCGGTCCGCAGGGACGAGGCGAGCTCAAATGGGAGCTCTTGCCCTCGGCCGCTACATCCCCGCCAGAATCTCCAAAAGCGGCGGGCAAGTAACCAAGAGCTCCTGGGTCACGGCGCGCGTGGCCAGCAGCACGAGCGCCCCTTCTTTGCCGGCCTTGAGGGTGGCCGGAGCCGGCGCGAGCGACAGCACGCCTTGCGGAAACACGAAGCCGCCGGGGCCCTGCCCGCCCTCGCCCTCGATGTCGCCCACGCCGACGACGCACAATCCTGGCAGCGGCTTGCCTTTCTCGACGAGAACCTCGCCTGGCAGCAACACCGACACCTCGAAGCGCGACATCACGTCGAGGAAAATGCTCTCGTCGAGGCGCTCGCCGAGCGGCCCGATGGTGGCGCCGCAAACTGCCAGCGTGCGATTGGCGATGGCGCGCAGATCGCCCTCGACCCACGGACAACTCACGAACGCTTCTTCGACCGACTGCGAGTCCCACGTGACCACGAGCGCCTCGTCCGAGTGGGCGCTGAGGCGAAGCGACAAGTTGGCGTCGATCGTGCCGCGCGCGCGCAGCACCTCGCCGGCCTTCAGGATCAGACCCGCCGCATCGACGACGGCCGACGAGACACGAACCTCGCCTTCGAGCACATAGCAAAGCGCCACGGCCGGCACTTCTTCGTCGCGCGAGAGGGTGTGCACGGTGCCCGCCGCCACGAAGAGTTCGCGGGCATCGTCCGGAAGGTCGATGAACGCGTCGGCATCGGCGATGCGCCGCAGCCGTCCCTCGATCTCGACGATCTGCGCTTGCGCGACGGGCGCCGCGGCCGGTTCTGCCGCGGGCACGTCGATGGCCTGCGGCGCGCCTTTGGCCGGGACCGAATCGCTCGCTTCCGGCGGCAGAGGCGGCGGCTCTTTGCTCGTAACGAGCGCAGCTGATTCTTTGTCCATCGCCGCGACCATCTCGAGGGGGGACTCGGTGAACGGGGGCGGCGCGGGCACCGTGAAGGGATGCGGCTCGTTCGCAACCGGAGCCTCGGACCCCGTGAGGGAGACCGACGGCGGGCTCCCCGACGGCTTGCGTACCAGCGAGTCGAAGCCCGTGGCCAGCTGCTCGGCGCTGCGTAACGAGCTGCTGACGGCCTCGTGCTCGTCGGACTCGGACTTCGGCAAGAACGGAGTGGAGTCTTCGAAAAGCGCGCCGCGCGGCAGCGGGATCGGACGACTCGGCACCGAGGGCTGGGGCGCCGCCGAAAGCACGGCGACGTCGCGCGTGGACGGCGGGGGCATGCGCGCAGGCGGCAGCTTGGCGCGGCGGGGCGGCAGCGGCGGCGGGCGAGCTTTGCCGGCTTCCTGCGACGGCGGCGTGCCGGTAGTCGAGGAGCTGGACGGCGCAGCCGCTTCGGGCGATGGCGGCTGCGAGGCGCCGCCCAGCAGATCGTCGATCTCGGCGCCGGCATTCGGCGGGTAGCTGGGCGCGAAACGAGCGCTCACCTCCGCGACTTCTTCTTCGATGGTGATGTCGACCGAGCCCGACGCGTCGGGGTGGAGACGAGACGGCGGACTGGAAGTGATCTCGATGCGACCCGCCGGTGCGGCGGGCCCGTGACTGAGCTGCTCGGTGAGCTCGGCGGCAGCATCGGCCAAGGCGAACGCACGCTCCGAGTCGTCGGCTTCGCCGGCCGCTTGCACCGCGCGCCGCAACCAGGAGAGCGCATCTGTGAGCTCGCTACGGCGCCAAAGGGCGTCGGCGGTTTGAAGCGCCCACGCGACGTCCTCGGGGTCGCTTCCCTTGGCGGGCGGAATGCTGGGCGGCACGAGAAGATAGTGTCGCCCGAAGCCTCACGCAGGGAAAGCGCGTTCTTTCATTTCCGCGCTCGCGCACGGGCCTGACCTGACCTGACCTGACCTGGCCTGGCCTGGCGCTCACTGGCACGTGAGTGATTCCAGCAGGGTAGGCGCCGAGGTGAGCAGCTCGAACAGAGCCGCACGCGTACCGACCCAGAGCAGCGCGCCCTTGGCGCCCGCAGTGAGGGGAAGCTCGAGCGGCTCGCACGCCAGCGCGCTTTCGGCGAAGGGCACGTCACCCGGACCGTAGTCTTGCAATGTGCCCGCTTGCAGCTTGCCCAGCCCGAGCAAGCACACGCCGGGCATTGGCTTGCCTTGCTCGACCCAGACCTCGCCGGGAGCAAGTCGTTTGAGCTGCATCTTTTGCAACAGCACGCGCAGCACGTCCTCGCCGATGCTCTCGGCCAGCGTGCCGAGCGTGGCGCCACAGGCCGCTTGCACCGGGTCGGCCAGCTCGCGCAGCTCGTCGTCGATGGCGCGCGAATCCACCAGTGCCTCCGCGAGCTCACCCACCGTCCAGCGCAGCACCACGGCGTCTTCGCCGTGTGCGCTGCAGCGCAACGCCAGGGGCACACCCAGACTGGATTGCCCCCGCAGCGCCTGACCGCGCAGGAGCGTGACCGGCGAGCAGTCGCTGACGGCGGCAGAGATCCGGACCTCGCCCTGCGCCACGAAGAGCAAGCCCGTGACACTCACCTCGTCGCCGCAGCTGAGCCTGACGATCTCGGCCGCGTGCGTCAGCGCGAGCTTCTTGCCTTTGGACAGCTTGCCGAAGGCCGGGATCGAGCGAATCGATTCGGCCACGAGCGCTTGGTCTGGATCGTTTGCCGTCGGCAGCAGGTCCGAGAAAAGCAAGGTGCGCTGCGGCGGCCGCATGCTCTTGCGCGCCGGCGGCTGTGTGCTCGGCCGCGCCGGCTTGATCGACTTCGGCGGCGGCTCGGTCTTTGGTCGTGCCGGCTTGATCGACTTCGGCAACGGCGGTTTCACCGACTTCGGTGCCGGCGGCCGCACCGATTTTTTGGCCGGCGTTTGCGGCAGCGGCGCGATCGACTTGGCCCGGGTCGACGTGGCCGGCAGCTTGCTTTGTGCCGCGCCAGCGGGCGTGGCCAACGCGGCCGGCACCGACGGCGCAGAGCGGTGACGGCGGCGCGGCAGGACGGACTCCTGTTTGAGTCGCCGCTTGCCCTCCACCGCGCCGGCGCCCGACTCCGCCTGGTCCGCACAGCGAATCC